>NZ_CAKPTN010000027.1 GCF_934190855.1 uncultured Veillonella sp.
TCTTTGGTCTTTTGTGGTGATAACAGTGTACATAAACTGAATGGATTTAACACTGCCTATGGTGTCGCCAACTTGAATAACATGACCGGCTCTAAAAGGTTTAAAGATAAGAATTAATAGACCAGATGCCAAGTTAGATAAGTTATTTTGCAAAGCTAAACCAATACCTAAACCAAAGGCACCAAAGGCTGCTACAAAGGATGTGGTAGGAATACCAATTTGATTTAAACAAATCAAGATTAAACCTACAAGTAAGGCATAGTTAATAATCTGAGTAATAAAGCTCATCGCTGCAGAATCGTAAGATGCTTTCGTCATAATACGCACCGCAAAGGCTTTCACCCATCTAATAGCATAACGACCAACCCAGAATATAATAAGGGCTAATAAAATATTGCCAGCTTGTGAAAAGAACCAATCCCGAAACTGAATCAATATATTGGCATCTTTAAAAAGTATTTCAGAAGCCATATTCAAAAAATTACTCATGTTAACCTCCATGAATAAAATATAATCCTCAATCAGTAGTAGCAGAAATATAATAGAAATAAAGATATGTGTTATAATCTAACATAAGTATTTTACATTAATATAGTAAAGCTATTATATCCTTATATTCTATATATAACAATCTAAATCTAGGGAGACTTACATGTTTAATAATTTATACGAAGCACCGTTAGAGCTTGCTACTGGCGGTTATGTAACTAAGGAGTTACATTCCGTCACTGTACACTTTGACGATATTCACTATTCTCTGTCTAGCGGACAATTAAATGGTGGTTATCACCACACATTAGCGGTGCGCAATCAGCAATTAACGTACCAAATCGAAACTGAAAAGGATTTACCAGGCGGCTCTGTAGCTAACTATTTAGCCCAAGAGTTTGAGCAAATCGACACGCCAGTTCATTTTAGTACAGCCCTTCTTACCTCTGCTACGATGACGCTTCATGCATACGCAAAAGTTGAAGAGCACGATACAATCGTAGAAACCATTGTAACTGCAGGCTACGAAAAAACAGCTCATCGCGCAGGTACAGGCTATTGTTACGAAGAACGGGACGGAGGTTTCATTGTACCAGGAACAATTAACATCCTCGTCTTTACAAATAAAGCGCTAACAGATAGCGCCATGGTAAAAGCTATTATGACAATTACAGAGGCTAAAACTGCGGCCCTTCAAGACTTAGATGTGGAAAGTGTAAAACTATATCCATTTATTAACGAAGATATTCCTGAAGCAATCGCAAAAAATCGTAAAACTTCTGCTACAGGCACCTCTACAGATGGCATCATTCTCACCATCGATACAAACGGAGAGGTCTTAACCGATGCTGGCTCCTTCTCCTTGTTTGGGGATACCTTAGCCAAAGCAGTGTATGTAGGTGTACAAAGAGCATTAGAAAATGCTATCGGAGCTGAATAAATCTATCACTCGACTCGCTCTACAAGAGATATATCTTAACTACATCACTCACCAAATATATCACCCCATGTACTGCTTATAAGCAAAAAGATAATAGGCAAATGAAAACCGCACATCCTAGGCGATCGGGATGTGCGGTTATTGCATATAAAACTGTTACACATAGTGTAATATTTGAAAATGAATATCAAATTAAGTTTTGAGATTTTTTCTCAAAACTTTTTTATTTTCTTTTACCTTTATAGATTTTACCTGTAAAGGAAGTTCCGAAATTAATTATTGTAATTCAATAAAAACTATTCAACCACGACACGTAGAAACTATTAATATTCATAGAAGAATTGTTGTAACTTTCTAAGATTTTTAGTCTTCGTAAGACCTAACATTAATAGGATACGAGCCTTTTGTGGACTCAAGGTATCACTTACGAGATACCCTGCCAATGTATCTTGAGGTACTGCAGATACCATACCACTGCCCGTGCGAGATGCACGTACAGTTGGGAACGATGTATTTTGAGTGATTTGGCGTACATTTTGTGGAATTGTACCATGACCAAGGCCTGTTAAAATCAAGCCCTCTGGATTTGTAGCTACCACACTCATAGGCACCATATCATCCATACCACCATAGCAAGTTAAGATCACTACCCTTGGTAATTCGTTTAGCTCACTCACATCAAATTTAGAATCTTTAGTATGACAACGGGTGGAAGCTTTATAATAATGAGCCACCCCATCTTGAACAATACCAAGATGACCTACTAATGGGCTATCAAAGGTTGCTACATTCGTCGTATTACATTTAGATACATCGCGAGCCCCATCAATATAACCATTTAGAACAACTACAACACCTTTGCCGGCAGTTTCAGGAGTTCTTGCTACTTGAATAGCTTGTAATAGGTTAATAGGACCATCTGCACTAATAGCACCAGCAGGTCTCATAGAGCCAGTAACGACAATTGGCTTATCAGTATGTACAGTAAGATTTAGGAAATAGGCTGTTTCCTCCATACTATCGGTACCATGAGTAATAACAACACCACCAATATCATCTTGATTGACTAATTGTTGCACTAATTTAGACAAGTCTAACCAGTGTTTTACGGTAATATCAGAGCTTTCAATATTACTAAACTGCGTATATGTATATGGACCATATGGTTCTGTGCCAGGTACAGAGGCTAAGATCTCATCAAGGCCAAGCACGCCCGCTGTATAACCCGTCAAATCTGTATCGGAAGCACCTTGCCCTGCAATCGTTCCGCCAGTACCAATCAAAGCGATTTTCTTCTCCATATTACCTCCACGATATAAATATCAATCAATTAATGTTGTAGTTCTAATTATAACAAGTATTATGAAATATACATGTCTTATAACTGGTATTGTTACATTTGTGGGTCAAACGACGGCATCAATTCTAGTTTATGTTTATTGATGCGGTTCAAACGATCAATACGTTCCTTTGTAGCTACATCTTCAATTTCGCCAGTTCTGATATAACGATCCAACACAGCATACGTAAAGCCTAATTTATCTTCATCAGACTGACCACTTAGACCATCGCTAGGCACCTTATCCACTAAATATGCCGGAATATCTAGAAGCTTGCCGATTTGACGTACCTCTTCTACAACGAGTCGCGCAAGAGGGCTAAAGTCGCCTGCACTGTCACCGAATTTTGTGGAATATCCAACGTAATCCTCCGATCCATTACAAGTATTGGCCACGCGAGCTCCATTCGGCAAGTTTTGCCCAACTGCATAAAGTGTCGCCATTCGTAAGCGAGGAGGCGTATTGATAGCTGCATCTCGAGACAAATCGTTTCTACCTGTTACTGCTTCATAACCTTCACCTTGAACAATAGCTTGTGTTAAGGCTTCGTAAGCTGCACCAATATTAACTATCATATGAGGAATGCCTAAATGCTCTACCACAGCTTTAGCATCATCGATATCAGATTGAATACCGTTAGGCATGAGAACACCTACTACTCTATCGGCCCCTAAGGCTTCTTTACAAAGAGCAGCTACAATTGTGGAGTCCTTCCCCCCTGAGATACCTACAACAGCACTACAGTTAGGTCCATTTTGGTGAAAATAGTCTCGAATCCATTGAATGAGGGCATCCTTTGTAGCTTGTGGATTTTCTAACATAGACCCTCCTATTTCTTCCGATAAATACGGTTTAGTAAATCGAGTTTCAATTGATAGTAACTTGGACTCATATCAAGATAATGACGATGAGGATTTTCAAATCGTTGTTCTTCAGGCCAAATTTCATTTGCTAATTGGTCTTTAACATATTGACGAATTTCCTCAAGGGTTGGTAATTCTTTAATCAACTTGCCATCCTTGATAATGAGCTCTTTCATTTCTTTGAAAGTACAGTTTTCAAAATATAATTCACGCCATGGTTGTTCAGGATTAATATAACGGTATGGCTCTTTTGTGTCAGGCACCTCGCGTAACAAGGTCATTAGGTCTGCAATGGCACGACCTTTTTCATTGTATACGCGGTACACCTTTTTAAGACCTGGATTTGTAATCTTTTCTACGGCCTCAGAAATCTTAATACGAGGCTCCCATTTTCCATCCTTTTCAATACTTGCAATCTTATATACAGCACCAAATACAGGATCACTCTTAGACGTAATGAGTCTTTCACCTACCCCAAAGATATCGATAGGACCATCTTGGAGGAGGAGAGATTTGATCGTATATTCATCAAGACTATTAGAGGCCATGATTTTACAATCCTCTAAGCCCGCATCATCCAGCATACGGCGTGCTTTTTTAGCCAAGTACGCCAAGTCACCAGAATCAAGGCGAATACCTTTTAAGCGTTTACCCATAGGTTCTAATACATCTTTAGCAACCTGAATAGCATTTGGTACACCAGAGTTTAATACATTATATGTATCTACAAGGAATACAGCATTATCTGGATATACCTCTGCATAGGCCTTAAAAGCATCGTATTCAGATCCGTGATACATAACCCAACTATGGGCCATAGTGCCGCTCACAGGAATACCAAATTGTTGCCCTGCTAATACGGTTGCCGTAGAGGCTACACCACCAATATAAGCAGCGCGCGCACCATATACGGCAGCATCTACATTATGAGCGCGACGAGCGCCGAAATCGGCTACCACTCGACCATCTGCAGCACGAACAATACGGTTAGCTTTTGTAGCAATTAAGGATTGATGATTCATCATAGTAAGCACTGCAGTTTCTACGATTTGTGCGTCTATGAGAGGTGCTACGATAGTAATAACCGGTTCATTAGGGTAAATAATAGAGCCTTCAGGGAATGCGTACACATCGCCTGTGAAGGAGAAATCTTTCAAATAGTCTAAAAACTCATCGCTAAAAATGCCTTGATTGCGCAAATAAGCAATGTCACTTTCATCAAAGTGTAAATTCAAAATGTACTCAACGATTTGTTCGAGACCACCAAAAATGGCGAAACCACCTTTGTCTGGATTGCGTCTAAAGAAAACATCGAATGCGACGCGATCCGTATTTTCATGTTTTGTAAAGTAGCCGTGTGCCATGGTCATCTCATAAAAATCCATAAGCATACTGATATTGCGACTGTCGTGTTGCATTAATTCACCAACCTTCTAAAATCTAATGGATTTATTAAATCGTTAATCGTATACCCTCATTATACAATATAATTCCTATATAGCTAGTCTCTGCATTAGCTATGCTAATAATCATTCTTGTGATATAACTATATATATACACTAATTATTTATATATTCCCTATGTATGTCTGTGAAAGTCATTACTATAAAAGGCTAAAACAAGTAATCCCCGTGACCTAATCATTCACGGAAGCCCTTGTTATGTAGTACTAGCTGTTATAGCTTTTATTAGATAATACATATATTATTTACAAGAGAATGAAAGGTACCATTATGGAAACAATCGTTCAAGCAAAACGCGTATTAGAAATTTTTAAAGAGATGAGCCAAATTCCTCGTGAATCTGGCAATGAAAAAGGCATTAGCGATTATATCGTAAATTTTGCTAAAAACCTAGGTCTTGAAGTTCATCAAGACGAAATCTTAAATGTAGTTGTAAAAAAAGCTGCATCCCCAGGTTATGAAAACCGCCCTTCTATCATCCTCCAAGGTCATATCGACATGGTATGTGTAAAAGACCATGATTCTAATCATGACTTCTCCAGAGATCCAATTGCAAACATCATCGAAGGTGAGTGGATGCGAGCTGATCACACTACCTTAGGTGCTGATAACGGCATGGGTGCTGCTATGATGCTCGCGCTCCTCGAAGATGACAATCAACAACACGGCCCTATGCAGTTACTATTCACTACTAACGAAGAAACAGGTATGGACGGTGCTTTTGCCCTTAAAGAAGGTCAAGTAACTGGCGATTACCTCCTTAACCTAGACACAGAGGTAGAACATGACTTCACGGTTAGCTGCGCTGGCGGTTGCCACGTACATGTAAACATTCCATTGTTACGCGATAACAACCAACCAGGCTATGATGCGGGCTTGTCCATTACAGTAACAGGTCTTAAAGGCGGTCACTCTGGTATCGAAATCAACGAGCAACGGGCAAACTCCAATCAAGTTTTAACTCGCGTACTCTATGATATCCAACAGCAATATCCTGTTAGCTTGGCGTCCTTCGAAGGTGGCGTTAAACATAATGCTATTCCTTCTAAATCTGTAGCCGTATTATCTGTACGCTCCGAAGATGTAGCTGCTATTAGAGCATTGCTTGCATACCAAGAAAAACAATATCAACATGAATATGAAGTAGCCGATCCAGGCCTCAAATTCGTAGTAGAAGATGTAGAGACTCCAGAAGTGGTATACGCAGATGACACAACAGAAGCACTCATCACGTATATCTATCTTGCACAAGATGGGGTTCACTCTGTAAGTAAATCTATTCCAAACCTTGTAGAAACATCTAACAATATCGCTATTGTTCGTGAAAAGGCACATACCCTAGAAGTGCTTATCTCCATCCGCAGCTCCAACAGCAATAGCCTTGAATTCTTGACTAAGAAAATGATGCTTCTTGCAAAAGCTCTTGGCGTATCTGCCGAGCGCACTGGTGGCTACCCTGCTTGGGAATACGAAAAAGGTTCCAAATTAGAAGAGCAAGCTATCGCCTTACATAACGAAATGTTCGAAACACCAGCCAATGTAAATGCTGTTCACGCTGGCCTCGAATGTGGTTTATTAAAAGGCATATTACCAAATACACATATGATTAGCTTTGGTCCTACAATCGTAAGCCCACATACACCAACAGAACGAGTTCATTTACCATCTGTAGAAAATGTGTATGTATACCTCAAAGCATTATTAGCTAAATTACAATAATTTAGTCTCTCTCCATCCCTCCTATAAGACATTCAGTTGAGCTCCCCTCATTGAATGATCTGTTAGGAGGGATTTTTTTATAAATTTACAAAAATATATAAATAAATATTTATCCATATAGGCGTATTCTTTCATATATAGTAAATAAGGCTTACTCCCCTTTATTTACAAATAATTATGAATATCAAATACATTTGTCAGTATACTCATATAAAGTATATACCCCATATATTTTAAAAAAGTCAGTTAATTCCTAATAATTTCGTAATTACAGATATACCCTAGGGAGTATTTTCTGTGTTATCCTATGGGTGTATACTGTGTTTACATTACTCAGGAGGTGTATATGATTCCAATAGTTATCATATCCGGTTTTCTCGGATCTGGAAAAACAACATTCCTACAACATATACTAAAAGAACATAAATCTACAGATAAAATTCTCATCATAGAAAACGATTTTGGCGAAACCAGTCTTGATGCGGCTAATCTTTCCAAATCAGGTGCTACTATTCGGGAGGTTACATCTGGCTGTATTTGTTGCAGCTTGCAAGGCAACTTCCAACAAGCATTGCTCGATATTCTCCAAAACCATGAAGTAGATATTATCTATATCGAGCCATCTGGCGTCAGCAAATTAAGTGAAATCATCCATACTTGTAAGGATGAAGAAATTGAAAAATCCGCCTATGTTCACGCTTCAGTTACAACGGTAGATGCTATGCAGGCCCCTATGTTTATCAAAAACTTTGGGCTCTTCTTTAAGGATCAAATTGCTCATAGCGATGCTATCTTCTTGAGCCATACAGAGGATGTTCAACAAACGAGCATTACAAAGCGTATGATTCGTGACTTAGCGCCTAATACGCCAATCCACGAAGAAGCATGGGATACCCTTTCCCTACGAGACTACATCAAACGACTCTATCATTGTCACGATGACAACTGCTTGCATGACGAGCATCTATTTATGAGTCATACCTTTAAGGATTTGCGCACTCTTAGCCTCGTCCAATGGAAAACGATATTAGAAGGCATGCCAGATACTGTACTTCGTGCAAAAGGTATTGTACCAACCATAGAAGGACCTCACGAACTTCAATATGGAACCCATTATTGTTCCCTTTCACCTACTGAATCTACCGATTATAGCTTAGTCGTTATTGGCACAGATTTTAATGTACCAATGGTGCATAACGAAGTGTGTCAATCATGATACCAGTTTATATCGTTACCGGTTTCATCGGTTCTGGTAAAAGCACATTCATTAACGAGCAACTACAACACCGTAAAAAACTAGGTGGTACAGCGCTCATTAGTGCTGAAGAGGGCAGTGTAAAGCTTGCAAAAGAGCCGTTACAACTTGATTCTGATGCATTAAGCGCTATCAGTCCGACGAATCCATCCTCTTATGACACTATAGCTAGTGAAATCGCAAACTATATCGAGCGAGTCAACCCCAAAGAGATTTGGATTGAGTGGAACGGTATGCTCGGCTTTCACCAATTAGAAGCCTTGTTATATAGTGAAAAGCTGAGTCATCTATTACAAATAGAAAAGGTATTATATATTTGTACCGATCAATTTATAGCAACTATACTACCTGGTTTAGGAAATGACGTAGCAAGCCAATTGTATAGTGCAGACTGTATTATCACAGAAACGCCTACACATCACGCTTTATTGCGTACCTATAACAGTGAAGCCAAAATTGTTACAAAGCCTAGTCCTGAAAAGGTAGAACAATTATGTCGTAATTCAACCTGGGGCCTCATCCCTAATCTATTGGTCATCGGTATTACCACTTATATACTATTAGTTACTGCCTTTCGACACGATATTCCTTACTCTATACATCACTGCTTTGCCATTATTACGGGCCTCATCATCGAAGCAATTCCGTTCTTACTACTAGGCACAGTGGGCTCAACGATTATTCGCTACTTTGTACCTCAACGGGTATTATTGAAACTCTTAGGCGATCACTCTTGGAAAAGCTATGGTGCTGCTATGGTCAGTGGTTTGGCATTACCTATTTGCGATTGTGCCATCATTCCACTATTTAAGGCCCTCGTAGATAGAGGTATTCCTCTATCTGTAGCACTCCTATTTATGCTGGCTAGTCCAATCATCAATCCCGTTACCATACTCTCTACATGGTACGCGTTCCCAGACAATCCTATGCTATCCTTGTGGCGTATCGTTTTAGGTTTAGGTGTTGCTTTATTAGTGGCTCTATCCTTCCGATTCTGGCCTCCATCTACAGCCATTATGAAAGCTAGAACGCCTCAGGGCCTTAGCTATGAAGAAATCGTCTTAGAATCAGCTAAACCTAAGTATATCAATAAGAAGAGACTATTAATCCATATGGAAAAAGAGTTTTCCCAACTCTTATTCTATTTCTCCATGGCAGCTGGTGTATTATCTGTAGTCCAAGTATATGGCAAACCATGGCTACTTCAGGCAGGATTTGCATTACCAGACTTTGCCGCCATTCCAATCTTATTAGTATTAGCCTTCTTCTTCTCTATTTGTTCTACATCGGATGCTATCATCGGCAAGTCCTTAAGCACCTTATTCCCTATTAGCTCTGTTATGGGCTTCCTTATCTTGGGACCTATGCTAGATATTAAAAATGTGTATATATTAAAACAATATATGCCTACCGCATTTATTGTGCGCCTTAGCATAACCATTGCTGTTATGTCCTATGTAGCGGCTTTGGTGTATCAATTTCTATTAAACTAATACTTAGAAAATTAGTATTCATATTAATATTTACATCAGTACATTAGTACTTCAGCTCTAATTCAGTTCATAATTTATTACAAAGGAGATGATTTCATGACATTAGGACTGAAAGATCGCTTTTCCATCGTGAAAGGCTTGTTATATCTCACATTGGGTATTTGTTGTATATACCTTATTGTGACAGGACGTTATTTAAACTATATTGCGCCCCGTTACGAACTTTTACTCGGTATTAGCAGTGTGGCCCTCATCTTGGGCGGTTTAGCGACGATTATTTGGGCTCCATCAAGATATTACAAACACAATTGGAAATCTGTAGTTCCTATTATTATTCCTATCGTATTGCTCATCGTTCCACCGGTACTCGTTCCATCTACAGGTGTTCACGGTGCCGTTCGTGTAAACGATGATACGAATAACTTTGACTTTACAAATGACGCTATTGGCGAGGTTATTACGGTTAATAGTGAAAGCAAACAACCTGGCATTTCCAAAGACAAAAAAGAAATCGTTTTAAACTCCGATAACTTCTATCAAACCATTGTAAAAGTCGGATCTAATGCAGAGCAATATAAAGATTACACTGTATATATGACAGGCTATGTAAATCGCGAAGATAATACATTAAAGCCTAACGAATTTACTATTTCTCGCATGGCTATGGCTTGCTGTATCGCTGACGTTGCCCCTATCGGCATGACTGCATTTAAAGCAGATGGAGACAGCTTACAAAATGAACAATGGGTATCTATCGAAGGTAAAGTTTCTACTCGAGACTTCCACGGTCGTCAACAACCATATGTAGAAATCACAAAAATCAAATCAGCAGAACCAATTTTAGGTTATGTTTACCCATAAAACAAAATTACACAAATAAAAACGAGGCTATACGCCTCGTTTTTATTAAAATGATTACGTTCTATGCAAATGTCTTAAAGTCTATATTATTAACTAAATTTAGAGACACATACTGTATGCTAATAATCATATCTATTTAATTAGAATATCTGTACAATTAAGATATTATCATCAACGCATTGCATTAGTGATGTAGTTCTTTGATGATTCTTTTACCTAAAGATGCTGCTACAGCACAAAGGAAAATATCTGGACCTACTGGAATCAAGAAGCATGTAATAATAACAGCTTCAACACCAATGGGTTTGCCTAAGTACAAGTTCATAATGAAATATAAGTAGACCATACCAAGGCCATATACAATTAATAGATTTAATATGGAACCTACTAATAATCGTTTAAAGGATAAGGTGTCCATCGATTCAGCAATGCGCCCTACAACATAAGCCCCCACCATAAAGCCAATCAAATAGCCAAAGGTAGGTTGCAAGATATAACCAGGACCACCGCCAGAGGTAAAAATAGGTACCCCTATCAGGCCCAGTACAATATAAATGCCCACGCTAGCAGCGCCTAAACGACTACCTAATACAATGCCCGCCAATGTGGTAAATAAGATCTGCAATGTAAACGGACAGTTAGGTAATGGTACCCGTATGAAAGCACCTACGGCGATCAAAGCCACAAATAGTGCAGTCATTGTTAGCTGACGGGTGGTAATGCGAGTTTGTTTCGATACGGTAGAACTCATGGTATACCTCCATTAAAAAGACAATAACAAACTACTACTTACCTAAATTAAAGCACTTGTATTTTTAATTGTCAACTAAAACGATTGACTTTTAGTTAACTATATAGTCTAATACTATATATAACTATAAATACTATATTTTTAAGACTTCTTATCTTTTTGACTATACCTTATAGTTATTGCCAACAGTTCATAATAACTAAAAGATATACTCATCTTCATGCAAAAAAGCATTGATTTCATCTTATATTCATATAACAAGATTAAATTATACGTAAGTAGATTGAGTAAAATCTACTTTCACAAAATCGTAAAAACGAAAAATGATATTTTGGTATCAGGAGGCATTAATTATGAAAAATGTTAAGAAAGTATCCAAAGTTTTATGTGCTTTCGGCGTTAGTACAGTATTATTAGCAGGTGTAGTTGGCGCAGCTAGCAACCATGCTTACAACAATCATAGCAACTGGAACGGTGTTGGTAGCGTAGCTCCATCCGCTCAAGCTAACTATTCTGTTGATTACATGGGCGCTGTTACAGTATTCCAACAACAATTCCCTGGCGCATCTGTTAAATCTATTTCCTACGACGCTAAACACAACCCTTACTATGAAGTAGAAGGTTACTACAACAACCGTGAAGTAGAAATTAAAGTAGACGAAGCAACTGGTCAAATCGTTGGTAAAGAAGTAAAAGGCTACACAAAAGGTAATAAAGCGATCAATGTTCAAAACATCATCATCCCTGAAGTAGCTGAAACAAAAGCTATCGAAAAAGTTGGTGCTGACTTCCAAACAGTGGAATGGACTGTAGAACGTGAAAACGGTCGTGCTGTATACGAATTCGACATGACAACTGGCGGCGGCAAAAAAGCTGAAGTAAAAGTTGACGGCATGAACGGTAAAGTGTTAAGCGCTAAAGTAAAAAACACAAAATACTAAGATTTTAATTCATCAAGTGAACCCTATCCTAACCCACTTAGATGACACACTACACATATAACACACATACTATACACACAGTATCCACTGGATACGCTCTCTAACACAAACTAACACACAAACTCAAAGAGCCCGTAGGACTCAACACGGGCTCCCTAACTCCTATCTCACACAATAGGAAATGGTCTGTGCTCACACACCACAGACCGAACGTTACACACACTATACTCCCTTTAAAAGACCTTGGATCGTTGAATCCAAGGTCTTTTTTCTATTCAACACAAAAAGACCTCCCACGCAAGGGAGGTCTTTTGTATAAGTTTTTATAGGTTTGATAGTTTGTGTTCTATTTCTTAAGCGAGGTCTAGCTTAAGGATGTCATTTGTATTTTCTGAAAGTTTGATCTATAGCTTTTCTAAATGAAAAATTGAGAGATTATGCTTTATCTAATGCTTGTGCTAAGTCTTCGATAATGTCATCTACATTTTCAAGACCGATAGACAAACGAATCATGTCTGGTGTTACGCCAGCAGATTTTTGTTGTTCTTCGTTAAGTTGTGCATGTGTTGTAGATGCAGGATGAATAACAAGGGATTTAGCATCGGCTACGTTAGCAAGGTTGGAGAAGATTTCCAAGGAGTCAACAAGTTTAATACCTGCTTCTTTACCGCCTTTTACGCCGAATGTGAACACAGCACCAACGCCTTTAGAGAAGTATTTATCAGCTAATGCTTTGTATTTGTTATCTTCTAATTCTGGATAGCTTACCCACGCTACTTTTGGATGTTTGCTTAAGAAGTCTACTACTTTACGAGTATTTTCAACGTGACGTTCTACGCGCAAGGATAATGTTTCAATACCTTGCAAGATTTGCCAAGATGCAAGCGGAGTAATGCATGCGCCTGTATCACGAAGCAATTGAGCACGGATTTTTACAGTGAATGGAATTGGCAAATCACCAAATACTAAACCGTTATAGTGTTCATCACCTTCGGAGAAGCCAGGGTATTTACCAGAACCTTTATAATCAAATTTACCGGATTCTACTACGATACCAGCCAATGTTGTACCGTGACCACCAAGATATTTAGTAGCAGAGTGAACAACTACGTCAGCACCATGTTCTAATGGACGGAACAAGTATGGAGATGCGAATGTATTATCTACGATCAAGATGATATTGTGTTTATGAGCAATATCAGCTACTGCTTGCACGTCGATAAGGTTAATACCAGGGTTACCGATAGATTCGATATAAACAGCTTTTGTATTTTCATCGATAGCTGCTTCGAATTCTTCCAAATTATCTGGATTTACAAATTTAGTATGAATACCCAAACGTGGCAGTGTAGCTGTGAACAAGTTGTAAGTACCACCGTACAAAGTAGAAGCTGCTACGATATTGTCGCCAGCACTAGCTACGTTTAAGATGGAATATGTAATTGCTGCAGAACCAGATGCTACTGCGATACCAGCTGCACCACCTTCAAGTTGTGCCACACGTGCATCTAATACATCAGTAGTAGGATTGCCAAGGCGGGAATAAATGCCACCAGGATTAGTTAAGGCAAAACGACCAGCTGCTTCTTCCGCGTCTTTAAATACGAAAGATGTAGTTTGGTAAATAGGTACTGCACGCGCACCTGTTGGATCTACCGTTTGACCGGCATGTAATTGTAATGTTTCAAATCTGTATTGTTTACTCATTATGACAACTCCTTTATATTAACTGTGAATTTAGTTCGTTGTTTATACCTAGTATAGTACTATGCTTTAAAAATTATGTCTACTATTTTTTATATGAACTTATCCATAACTTAAAACTATGGTGAGCTTTAGAGATTACTAGCCTTGTTTCCAATGCCTACAAAGTGAGCTAATTCGTTTTCTTATAAGAAGTAGCAAAAAGCCCCTAATCACCTCTGACCAACGAGCTCATAAGAGACTAACAGAAGCAATTAGGGACATAACGACTAACAACAGCTTAGATATAAGCACCTAAGTTTTTATCACGTTCAAATTTCATTTTTTGGATTTGTTCAATAATGTATGGTGTTTCTTGATAAACGTAGTAGTTTAACCAGTTCGTAAATAACAATGTACTTACAGAACGCCAACGCACGACTGGACGTTGTTTTGGATCATCATCAGGGAAATAGTTTTCAGGAACTGCAATATCCATACCTTTTTTGATGTCTCGCTCATATTCACGATTGAGAGTATCCCAATCATATTCAGCATGACCAAAGACAAAGATATGTTTATTGTCTAAGCTACGAACAATAGCTGCTCCTGTTGGATCAGAGCCTGCCAATAATTCCAAATCGCGATTTTCTTTAATTTGTTGTAAAGAAACTGTGGTATGGCGGGAATGTGGCATCCAAAACTTTTCATCAAAGCCACGCAAGAGTACTGGTCGATCATTGTAAATATCATGTTCATACACACCAAATAGTTTTTCATCCATAATGGATTTATTAATACCAAAGTGATGATACAGACCAGCTTGAGCACCCCAACAAATATAAAACGTGGAGCATACATGCTCTTCGCCCCAGTTCATAATTTCTACAAGCTCAGGCCAATAGTCTACCTCTTCGAAAGGCATTAACTCTACAGGGGCCCCTGTGATGATCATGCCGTCAAAGAACTGGTCTTTTACCTCATCAAAGGTACGGTAGAAAGTTTCTAAATACTGTTCATCTGTATTTTTTGCTTTACGAGATGCCGTATGTATTAATGTCAAATTAACTTGTAACGGGCTATTACTGAGAGCACGTAAAATTTGAGTCTCTGTAATCTCTTTAGTAGGCATCAAATTGATTAACAGAATATTCAAAGGTCGGATTTGTTGATTTTCCGCCCGTTCAGTATCCATAACGAAAATGTTCTCTTGAGCTAATTTCGTAATGGCCGGTAAATTTTTTATTACTTTAATAGGCATATTGTCACCTCTACATATTCTACAATTTGATAACCTAATCTAAACAGTGTAACTAAGCTAATTAAAAGCCTTTAGCCTCGTAGGCACGTCGCCAAGCTTCAAGCCCTTCTTCTAATACCTTACGAGGACAAGCTACATTAATGCGCTCAAAGTCCTCCCCATCTACGCCAAACATAGAACCTGTATCAAGCCACAACTTAGCTTCATTGATAATCCATTCATCACGTTCTTTAGGAGTTAGTGGTAACTTGGAGCAATCTAACCACATGAGATAGGTCCCTTCTGGACGATATACATGAATTTTCGGCATATATTTTGCTACATAATCGATGGTGAATTGAATATTATCTTGAATATATTCTTTTAATTCATCAAGCCAAGGTGCCCCTACTTTATAGGCCCCTTCACAACCAACGATGCCCATCGTATTTAACTGGCTATAGCCAGCGCGGTCGATTTCTTTAATAAAACGACGGCGTAAGGAATCATTAGGAATGAAAATATTACTTACTTGTAAGCCTGCAATGTTGAAGGTCTTACTAGGCGCTGTACATACGATGCAGTGTTCTGCATAGCTTTCACCAAGATCAGCAAAGACCTTGTGCGTATGACCTTTCCAAACAAAGTCAGCGTGAATTTCATCGCTTACGATGAGTACATTATGTTTAATACAAATATCGCCAAGTCGTTTTAACTCGCCCTCAGTCCACACGCGGCCTACTGGATTGTGAGGATTACACAAGAGGAATAATGTTACATTTTCCTCAACGATAGCCCGTTCTATGCCCTCAAAATCGATGGTATATTTGTCTTCCCCTTTAATTAATGGCACATTGATAAGGCGGCGGTCATTATCATCAATAACCATACTAAATGGATAGTATACCGGTTGGTTGATGAGCACGCCTTCCCCTTCGTTCGTGAAAGCGCGAACGGCCATGGCCAAAGCAAAGACGATACCTGGTGTTTTAACGAGCCACTTTCGGTCTGGCGTCCAGTTAAAGCGCGTTGTAAACCAATTTTGTAACACGTCAAAGTATTCGTCATCGGATTCAGTATAACCAAATACGCCATGGTTGACGCGGTCCAATAAGATTTGTTTCAACTCAGGAGGAATTTCAAAGTCCATGTCCGCCACCCAGAATGGCAACACATCTGCTGGTTTACCGCGCTTTACAGCAAAATCGTATTTCAAAGATTTTGTGTGGGTTCTATCTAAAATTTGATCGAAATTATATTGTCCCATAGG
>NZ_CAKPTN010000028.1 GCF_934190855.1 uncultured Veillonella sp.
GAAACCTGGTGATACAATTTTAGTATCTTATACTCATAATGGGAAAATGAAGAGCACACAAGTTAAATTAGGACAAGCCGCTTCTAAATAAGCAAATTCTATTTAGATTTGGTAAGATAGCTTTATAATTAGAAATGTATTTTTACATAACCGTATATTTACATAACAGAAACCCTCATCTTCGGATGAGGGTTTCTACTTTGTAAAACATATTTTTTTACAAGGTACCTTGCATTACGAGGTACCTTGTGTTATTATGTATTTGTCAGTACATGATAGTGACCGTAAGAGAGCTTTCACATTGGCAGGTAGGCACAGCCTAAAGGGAGGAACTATGCAAGTTCAATTGAAAAAAGGTGTTATGGATATGCTTGTGCTAGCATTATTAACACAAAGTGATCGCTATGGATATGAAATCGTAAGCACCATTTCAGAATATATTGAAATTTCGGAAGGAACTATATATCCATTATTTAATAGATTGAAGAAAGAAAAGTATGTTGAAACCTATTTGAAGGAGTCCTCCACAGGACCATCTCGAAAATATTATCATATCACGGCTGACGGTCGTGAGGCATACAAAAAGATGCGCCAAGAGTGGGATGAATTTTCTGGTGTCATCAATATCCTGTTGAGAGGAGTGGACTATAATGGATAAAAATAGCTTTTTGGAAGCACTGCGCAATATATTTAAAAAGGCGCGCGTTGCTGATGTAGAGAGTATTATAGAGGTTTATGAAGAACATTTTGCTGTAGGCTATGAAAAAGGTCTTACAGATAGTGAGATCATTAAATCCTTGGGAACTCCCGAGGAAATTTACGCATCCTATGTAGATGCTGGTATTATTACAGATACTTTTAGTCAAGATGGTGGTGAAAGCAAAGCTGTTAATATGCAAGAAATCTACGCTCGATTCGATGACTATAAAGAGCGTTTATTGCCACAGTTGCCAAGTATGGCTAAAAAAGCATCCAAAACATTACTATCCATTGGTAGTACTTTATCCTATATTGTAGCCGTTTTAATATTTATCATTACGCCAGCAATCTTGTATTTATTAGGTAGCTCTTGGCAACCTTTTGAAAATGTTACAGCGTTCCCAGTTTTATCTACTGTTACATTAGTTTTCCTTGGTGGGGTAGGTCTATTCAGTGGACTTGTATGTATCTTTGTTGGCATAGAACTTCGTGGTGTTCGTGAACGTTACTTTAGTAATGTAGATTAAGGAGGCCCTATGAGACGAATTATAATCACAGCAATTCTAACTGTAATTTGTGCTGTTGGGGCAGTTACATCTTTTGCAGTCAATGATCTACCTAACTTTGGTGAATGGATGAAAACCAATGAACAACAGTTTAGAAAACCACATAGACATAATGGTCCTAATATGTATATGGATCAACATATGATGGATGGAAATAATCAAATGAGGCCTCAAAATGGTATGGGGCCAAATAATGGTCAACATATGTACCAAAATTGTCAAAACCAAATGATGCCTCAAGATGGTATGGGACCAAATAACGGCCAGCATATGAACTCAAATGGTCAAATGCCTCCGCAAGGTCAAATGCCTATGCAAGGCCAACCACCGCAACAATCTAATGGTAATGCACCTCAACCTTCTACAGCATCAGGTGCACCACAGACTACTCAAAATCAATAATATTCTATTGGTTCTTTTCTCTCACAACACTTTTAGAGAGCGTGGTCATGAAAGTGCATTCATGGACACCATAGAGCCATACACTCTATGTGATACATTCGTATCAGAATCTCTCTCTTACACACAATAACTACACACAAGCAAAAAGAGCTCCTCGTTGAAGGAGCTCTTTTTGTGTTATTTTATTTGATATGTTTAGAACCGCGTTCTGTCATAGCTACGCCATCTTTACAAAGAGGGCAGTCTTCTTGTTTATATGTAGGAACTTCAAGGTTGAGCAAGGCTTGTACTTTTTCTTGAGGTACGCCAAATTCTGCTTTACCACCAGAACGGTTAACGAGTAGGCCTACACCAACGATTTCGCCGCCAGATTGGTTAACTACGTTAACTACTTCTTGTACGGAACCGCCAGTTGTTACGATATCTTCAACGATAAGTACGCGTGTGCCAGGTTCGATTTTGAAACCGCGACGTAAAGTCATAACGCCTTTTTCGCGTTCTGTAAAGATTGCACGTGTGCCAAGTGCTTTACCAACTTCGTGAGCTAGTAAGATACCACCAGTCATAGGTCCGATAACAAGCTCTACGTTTTGATCACGGAAGCGTTCAGCTAATTCTTTACAAAGTGTTTCTGTATATTTTGGATGTTGCAATACGTTGAATTTTTCAACGTACATTGGGCTGTGGAGACCAGATGTCAAAAGGAAGTGACCTTCTAAAATAGCTTGAGTGTCGATCAGTAATTGTTTTACTTCTTGTTCTGTCATCATTTGGATACCTTCTCCATTTCTTCAATAATTAAACGAACCGCTTCACGAGGGTTTTCTGCTTGTGTAATAGGGCGGCCGATAACGAGGCGAGATGCGCCATCTTGTAATGCACTAGCTGGTGTAGCAACACGTTTTTGGTCATCTGTTGTTGCAAAGGACGGACGAATACCAGGTGTTACGATGAGGAAATCATCGCCACATGCTTCGCGAATCATTTTAGCTTCTAACGCGGAACATACAACACCATCCATGCCGCAATCTTTAGCGAGTTTAGCAAGGCGAATTACTTGGTCGGAAATAGGTAGTTGACCACCGATAGCAGTCCAAGATTCATCATCGAAACTAGTTAGAGCTGTGATGGCTAATAATTTTGGTCGCTCAATGCCTAGTGTTTCACCGCTTTCACGAGCTGCCTCTACAGCGGCTTTCATCATGACAGGACCACCTTGACCATGTAAAGTAATCAAACTAGCGCCGAGACGTGTTAAGGAAGAAACGCCATGGGCTACGGTGTTTGGAATGTCGTGCAATTTCAAATCAAGAAATATTTGTTTGTTTTGCTCCTGTAAAAAACGAATTGTTTTTGCTCCTTCGGCGTAGAATAGTTCCATTCCGACCTTGTAAAAGCTAACCGAATCACCGAGGGATAATACGATTTCTTTCACAGCATCCATCGTGGATACGTCAAGGGCAACGATTAATCTGTCATCTGCCATGTTGCAACCTCCATACTACATATATATCTAAATAATTTTCACATACTGAGGGCCTATCTGTCAATTAAAATTGGTATGAAAGAGGTGATTATTGGTCACCTTTGAACAGTAGATTATAGTCTATTTCATGCTATAATAAGAAGAGTAAATGAATATAATTCTTATATATAGATTTTGAAAGGAGTCCTATGTTAGATTTCGTTGCATTAGACTTTGAAACAGCAAATAAATTTAAAAATAGTGCGTGCTCCTTGGCGGTTATTACCGTAAAGGATGGACAAATTACCAAAAAAGCGTATAGCCTCATCAAACCACCGTTTATGAGCTTTGATGATGAATGTATTGAAATTCACGGCATCCAACCTAAGGATGTTCTACATGAAAAGACCTTTGATCAGTTGTGGGATGCCATTTATGAAAATCATCTAAAAGGAAATATCATGGTGGCTCACAATGCGAAGTTCGATATGAACGTATTGCGTGCTACGTTAGATTATTATAAAATCCCTTGGCCAGAGCTAGATTATGCATGTACGGTGAAACTTTCACGTGCAGTATGGCCCGATTTAGTCAATCATAAGTTGAATACTATGGCAGCCTATATGGGAGTTGAATTTAAACATCACTATGCACTAGATGATGCGGAGACATGTGCAAAGGTTGTGTTGGAGGCTGCTAAGGTAAAAGGTGTTAATAGTTTGCCAGATTTGTTAAAGGTTACAGGTGTACCATTAGAACCATTTATTGATGAGAAAAATCGCTCTGCTCAAGAGGCTTTACATAAAGAGCCAGAACCAGAGCAAATGTCGTTCTTTTAGTGAGGAGAGGTACTATGTTAGGAAGAGAATTATTAGCTTATGTGGATCACACATTCTTGCGGCCAACCGCTACATGGGATGATATTAAAGAAGTTTGTGATGCTGGTGTTAAATATAAAACGGCATCTGTTTGTATTCCTCCGGATTTTGTGGCATCCGCTCATGAAGCGTATCCGAAACTTAACATATGTACCGTTATCGGGTTCCCTTTAGGCTATGAAACGACAGAGGTCAAGGTGGCTGAAACGAAACAAGCCATTGAAGAAGGGGCCTCTGAAATCGACATGGTAATCAATCTTGGCGATGTAAAGCAAGGTGATTTTGAAGCGGTAACGAATGAAATCGGAGCTCTCAAAGAGGCTTGTGGCGATAAAATCTTAAAGGTTATTATTGAAACTTGTTACCTCACTGATTCTGAAAAGGTAGCTCTCTGTAAATGTATCACCAATGGTGGGGCAGACTATATCAAAACCTCAACTGGCTTTGGTAGTGGTGGTGCTAGTCTTGAAGATATTCGACTCTTTAAACAGCACATAGGCCCTAATGTGCAAATTAAGGCCGCTGGTGGCATTCGATCCATTACTGATATGAAAGCCTATATTGCAGAAGGTTGCAGTCGTATTGGTGCCAGTGCAGCCGTAGAGTTATTAAAAGATCACTTAGACGAAGAAGTATAATAGAAAACCACCTAGGCAATGCTTAGGTGGTTTCTTAGAATGGCGGTGCAACTATGCGCATGTATGATATTATCCTGAAAAAGAGAGCTAATATACCCTTAACAGATGAGGAAATCCGCTTTGTTATCGATGGCTATGTAAAGGGGGATATCCCTGATTATCAAGTGAGTGCCCTGTTGATGACCATCGTATTTAATGGCATGAGTGCTCGAGAGCTAGGAACCTTAACTTTAGCTATGGCTCAATCTGGACATATGGTAGATTTGTCTAGTATTGATGGCATTACTGTAGATAAACATAGTACGGGTGGTGTAGGGGATAAGACGACGCTCATCATTGGACCTCTTGTAGCCGCTTGTGGAGGTAAGGTGGCTAAAATGTCTGGCCGTGGACTAGGTCATACAGGTGGTACTATCGACAAGATGGAATCCATACCCAATCTGAAAGTCTCTTTAGCACAAGATGATTTCATCAATCAAGTTAATAAAATAGGCCTTGCTGTTATCGGCCAGTCGGAAGGATTGGCTCCAGCTGACAAACAGCTTTACGCTTTGCGGGATGTAACGGGTACAGTAGATAGTATTCCTCTCATTGCATCCTCCGTAATGAGTAAGAAATTAGCATCTGGAGCACAGGCTATTCTCCTCGATGTTAAGGTTGGTAGTGGTGCCTTTATGAAAACCTTAGATGATGCACGGGCTCTTGCGAAGGCCATGGTAGATATTGGCAATGAAAATGGCCGCTCCGTTAAGGCAGTATTGACCGATATGGATCGACCGCTCGGTCATGCCATTGGCAATGCATTGGAGATTCGTGAGGTTATCGATACCTTGAAAGGTCATGGCCCGCAGGACTTAACCCATGAATGTCTTATCATGGCTGCACATATGCTCGTATTGAGCCATCTATACGATTATGAAACGGCTCTTAGTCGTGTACAAGAGTCACTTGACTCAGGTAAGGCTCTTGATCGTTTACGCCTCATGATTGAGGCCCAAGGTGGGGATATTCGAGTTATTGACGATGAAAGTTTGTTAGCTATTGGTAAATTCACCTATGATGTAATCGCCACTCAAGATGGGTATATTACACATATGAATACTGAGCAATGCGGCATTGCATCTGTTATGCTTGGTGCAGGACGTACCGTAAAAGATGGCCCTATCGATTACAGTGCAGGCATCGTGATGCATAAGAAAACAGGTGATTCTGTAATAGCCGGTGAAAGTATTGCCACCTTGTATGCTTCTGATGAAAACTTACTTGCTAATGCAGGTAAAACATATTTAGAGGCTATTACATTTGGTACAACAGCACCAACAGTAGTCGATACGATACTAGATATCGTGGAATAAGGAGCCGATTATGATAGAACAACATATTCTAAAGCTCATTGATCGTGCTGCTGTTGCCCGAGAAAAATCTTATAGTCCCTATTCCCATTTTGGTGTAGGTGCAGCCCTTCTCTGTGAAGATGGTACTATCTATGAAGGCTGTAATGTAGAAAATGCATCCTATGGCCTTACTAACTGTGCTGAGCGCACTGCTATTTTTAAGGCAGTATCAGAAGGTTATACAAAGTTTAAAGCCCTTGCGGTAGTAGCTGATACAGAAGGGCCTTGTTCACCTTGCGGCGCTTGTCGTCAGGTCATATCTGAATTTGAAATACCATACATCATTATGGCAAATCTAAAAGGAGAGTATACAGTAGTGGAGCTAGATGAACTATTACCTTTTAGGTTTGGAGCACATAGCATGTAGTTGTAAGTTAAGATTATAAGCTAAGACAACAAGCTAAGACTATAAGTTAAGACAATAAGCTAAGACTATAATTTAAGTCAATAAAAAAGAGACCACTTATGTGGTCTCTTTTGTTGTATACCTTAGAAAGCAGGAACAACTGCACCTTTGTATTTTTCTTCAATGAATTTTTTGATTTCAGGGCTGTGAAGTGCTTCCATCAATTTTTTAATCTTAGGATCGCTTTCATTGCCTTTAAGTACAGTTACGATATTTACGTAAGGGGAATCTTTAGATTCGATTGCCAACGCATCTTTACCAGGATTAAGATCTGCATTCAAAGCAAAGTTAGTATTGATTGCTGCTAAAGCTACATCGTCAAGAGAACGAGGTACTTGAGCTGCTTCTAATTCGACGAATTGGTATTCGTTAGGGTTATTAGCGATATCTTGAACTGTGGACAAGATGTTGCTGGAGTCTTTCAAAGTGATAAGACCTTGTTTTTGTAATAATAACAATGCACGACCGCCGTTTGTAGGGTCATTAGGGATAGCGATTTTAGCGCCTTTAGGAAGATCTTTCAAATCTTTGATTTGACGGGAATATAAGCCCATTGGCTCAAGGTGAACGCCACCAGCAGATACTAGGTTAAGTTTGTGAGCTTTTGCGAATTCATCCATGTAAGGTATATGTTGGAAGAAGTTAGCATCGATTTCTTTGTCGCCCAAAGCAAGGTTTGGTGTATTGTAATCAGTGAATTCAGTGATTTTCAACTCAATACCCTCTTTTGCTAAGATAGGTTTAACTTGTTCCAAGATTTCTGCGTGAGGTACTGCAGTAGCACCAATTTTAATAACTTGTTTGCCGTCGCTAGCAGCTTGTTTGTTGTTGTCGTTACCGCAACCTGCGATTAATAAAGCACCGCCGAGGATTACAGTAGCCGCTAATGCTAAAAATTTTCTCATTAGACACACTCCTTTTACAATCATTGCATATAAAATATTAAATCTATAGTACTAAATTATTCCCTATCTATCAAGAAGGATTTAGTATAGGTTCTCCATAACTAAAAGCTATGGAGGATTATTTCCCTATGATGAGTCCGATGGACCACATGAGTTGGTAAATCATAGCGGCTCCAGCTGTGGTCCCCATAGCTTTGTCTAGTTGGAATTCATCCGTTTTAGTACTTAAGGTATGGACTGTTTTAAAAGCTAGTGGTATAGCGAGGAATGCCAACAATGAAAAATATGTCATATGGCCTACGATGATCCACGCCACAATCCAAATAAAATTAAAGATGTACATAATGCTCATCAAGCTGAGAGCTCGTTCACGACCAAGTACGATTGGTAATGTACGACGGCCGTGGCTTTCATCATTGCGAATATCTCGAATATTATTGGTAAGCATGATGGAGCCAACCAGTAATGTGGATGGAATAGCAGGGATTAACAGTGCTAAAGACAATTCACGAGTCCAAGCATATCCCGTAATAAGTACGATAGCAAGGCCCATGGCGATGCCAGAAGAAATTTCACCAAAGGGTGTACGAGAAATCGGTTTTGGACCACCGGAGTAGAGGAAGCTAATCAGAATACATACGAAGCCAGCTGGTACGTAATACCAAGTGATGGTTGAGGATAAATAGGCACCGATGATGATTGGCACTACCATGAGTATTTTGATCATGGTAACGATGAGCTCAGGTGTAATGGCACCGCGAGTAATGGAGCCAGCGTTACCGACCTTTTGTCCTGCATCGAGACCAGATTTGAAATCTTTATATTCGTTCCATAAATTGGCTACGATTTGAGCCGTTACAACAGCTAAGAAAATAAGAACAGTATGGAAGATAGCAAGGCCTGTACCACGAGCTGCACCAAATGCATAATAACTAAAAGCGGCACCTAAAATCGTAGGCCCTAAAGCAGCTGCTAATGTGCGCGGTCTTGTGAGAGGAATTAATTCTTGTATCATAATAAAAGCACACCTAGTGTGCACTCCTTTCTATTTCTCATGGATGTATCATGTTCACATGTCTATTTATGTATTGTATAGCAGAAAGGAAAGGTTGTAAATTATACTATATAATTGTAAATGTCGATATAGTATAATAATAAGTATATGCAGTATAGATTATTATTTTAGTCTGTACGAATATTGTATTGTTAAAAAGTGAGGTGTCTTATGAGAGCTCTCAATAAAAAAGTTATCACATTGGCTTGTGCTACATGTTTAACAGTTGGCATGGGTGCAGTGGCATGTGCAGATACGGTAGATTTAGGCTATGGTATGTATGGCAGTACGTCCCCTACGGTGAAAGCTGTAGAGGTTATGCATGTTCCTACAGATGCTAAGCTACGTAATAATGAGCAAAACCAAATGCTTTTCGCAGCAAATAAAGAATCCCTTAGTTCCATTAATACTGTATTGAAAATGCATTATTCTGTGCCTTTTGAGCCTGTTAAGGGTGATGTTTTAGATGGTTTTTCTTATTATCAATTACAAGGTACAAATGAGCAAGGTCACCATACAGGCTATTTGTTAGTTGTTGATTATCCCAAAAACGCTATCGATCAAGCGATTAAAATTGATAAGACAGTATTAGAAAAAGGATCTGACGCTGATAAGGCTAAATTAAAGAACTCCGTTTCTAAACATGTTGATGCGTATTCTAAAGAAACCGCACAACAACGATTAGCAAGTTTGCCTGGTGATACTGTAGACGGTGCGAAATTAGCTAAAGCGGTTAAAGCTATTAATGATAGTATTCCAAGTCATATAAATGATACATTTGATAAATTACTAGCTACTGATAAGAAAACATCAGCTAGAGATAAGGAAGCAATTTCTACATTTACTGGCTTTATGGCGAAACAATTGAGCGTAGATGCAACTCATGTAGCTTATCAACCTGTTCAAACTCGTTATGGTACTGCTGTAACAGGTGATGTACGCGGTGCAGTAGGCTTTGATGGCTTTAGAAATAGCTTTGCTTTGATTGGTTACGCAATTCCTGCTGATAAGGGGTTATCCTTACAATTCTTATACTCTGATGATTCTAGCTATGATTATTGGACTAATGAGTTGAAGCATATGTATCAAACACAATCTCTTAAGGGAGGTAAATAATATGAAATCTTTGAAAGTATTAGCTTGTGCTGCCTGCCTTTTAGGAACTGTATCCGGTGTAGGTTTAGCTAAGGATGTACAAACTATTGGGGGCGCTATGGTAGTGCCTAATAATGTTAATGTTGTTTCTGCTTCCAAAGCAAATACTCCTAGCTTTGTAACATCTTTTATTACAAATCAAGAAAAAGTAGATCCGTCTAGTGCAAATCCTGTAAATGCACAAATTAAAGAATTTATAAAGAACTTAGGAACTAATTTTGATATCTACCAATTACAAGGTGCAGATAAAACTGGTCAAAAAGATGCGTTTTTAGTGGCCGTAGATGTAAAAGCGGTAGCACAACAATTTGCTGGTAAAGAGGCTAATGATCCTATGTTTATAGCTGCTATGGCGGCTCTTGATAAAGGTCAAGTCGATCCTGTAACTGAACAACTTATATTAGGGACTATTAATAAGCAAATTCCAACTACTACTACTGTAGTTCCTTTAAATGGGCCAATCCATGTACCAAGTCGCAACCCAGAAAAGGGAACTATTATGCCTAAGGTACTTAAAACTATTACAGTAGAAGATGCGCAACAAGTTCATCCTGTAGCAGGTACAAAATATCAAACATATGCAGCAAGTTCTCGCATGTTATATTCTGATGGAACTGTACAAACTCCACTCTATGCAAATGCTGCATTTGTGTTGAAGCCAGGTAAACCGGTGTTTTATGTTGGGTTAACAACTGACGTACAACGTGATTATTTCAAACCGATATTTGACAACGCATTCAAATCTGTTAAATAATTTATTATATACGTACTTTTACAGAGTGCGTCATATATAGCGAGCCCCAAAGGTGAGTCTCGCCCTAGAAAATAGTTATATTTATTTTTAATTATATTTATTAAAGGAGAATTATCATGAAAACACTTTTCACAGACAAAGCACCAGCAGCAGTAGGTCCTTATTCTCAAGCCAAAGTAGTAAACGGTTTATTATTTGCTTCTGGTCAAATTCCACTCGATCCTGCAACTGGTTCCATTGTTGCAGGTGGTATCGTAGAGCAAACTGAACAAGTATGCAAAAACATTGATGCTGTATTGGCTGAAGCTGGTTCTGACTTCTCCGAAGTTATTAAAACAACTTGTTTCTTGGCTGATATCGCTGACTTCAAAGCATTCAACGAAGTGTATGCTAAATATTTCACTTCTAAACCAGCTCGCTCTTGCGTAGCAGTAAAAGATCTTCCATTGGGTGCTTTAGTAGAAGTGGAAATTATTGCGGAAGTATAAGATGGATTATATTTCCTTGCTACAGTCAGAGATGCGTCCTGCCTTCGGTTGCACAGAGCCAATTGCATTGGCTTATGCGGCTGCGAAGGCAGTCTCTGTTTTAGATGAGTTTCCTAACCATATTCACGCACGATGCAGCGCGAATATTATTAAGAACGTCAAATCTGTAGTAATCCCTAACTCTGGTGGTCGTAAAGGTCTTACGGCCGCCACCACTTTGGGGGCCATTGTAGGTCACCCAGAGCGGGAGTTAGAGGTATTGGAATCTGCTACAGACGAAGATCGTAAATGGCTTGGCACGTTGCTTGATGCCAACTTCTGTACCGTTTCACTCGCTGAAGGTGTAGATAATCTATATATTGAGATTACCGCTGAAACAGATGAACATACGGCTGTAGTTCGTATTGAAAATGACCATACGAATGTAACCTATGTTGCTGTAGATGGCGAGATTATTTCTGAAACGGTTAACGAAATTAAAAAAGCAGCGAACACTGAATATGCTATGACTTTTGATAGCATTTATGAATTTTCTAAAACAGCTGATATTACAGATATCCTTCCTCAAATTAAACAACAAGTAGAGTATAATACTGCAATTTCCAAGGAAGGTTTATCTAATGATTACGGTGCTAACATTGGTCAATTATTATTGTTAGATGATGAAAATCCATCTCTTGAAACAAAATGTAAAGCTCGTGCAGCGGCTGGCTCTGATGCGCGTATGAGCGGGTGTCCCTTGCCTGTAGTTATCTGCTCTGGCTCTGGTAACCAAGGTTTAACCGTATCTGTACCAATCATTACGACTGCCGAGGAACTTGGTAAAAGTGATGATGAACTTTATCGAGCGCTCGTCTTTGCTAACTTGTTAACACTTTACGTTAAATCTGGCATTGGTAAATTATCCGCATACTGCGGCGTTGTATCTGCTGGTGTTGTAAGTGTGGCAGGCATTGCCTTCTTGAAAGGTGATAGCAAGGATATCATCGAGAATACCCTTGTAAATGGTCTTGCAAGCTTATCTGGTATCGTATGTGATGGAGCAAAACCATCCTGCGCAGGTAAAATTGCGATCTCTCTTGATGGCGCCTTTATGGGATATAAACAAGCACGCCTTAACAAGAACTATCAAAAAGGCGATGGTCTTGTAGCATACTCCGTTGACGAAACCATCCGCAGTATCGGTACTGTGGCCCAAGGTATGAAAGAAACGGACGTAGTTATCTTGAATGAAATGCTAAAACATTAATTTAGCTAACTATATAAGCCCCCTTCTGTGAAGGGGGCTTTTCTCTGTTGTAATTATTGTAATTTTTTAGGATCTTTAAGTATCAACGATGCCCCGAGGCCCATTACGAGGAATGGCACGAGTGTCATCATTGCAACTGGGAGGGAGTAGGTGTCTGCTAGGTTACCTACCACAGGGGCGATAACACCGCCGATAGTTTGGCTCACGCCAAGAGTAATACCCGATGCAAAGCCGATGCTTTTAGCTAGATATGTTTGGCCGAGTACGATAACAGGGCTATAGCTAATCGCTTTGGCAGCGCCAATCATGAGTAGTAACAAGTAAGCTACAGGCATCATGATGAGTGGAGAGAAGGTTGGCACTTCTGTTAATAGGAACATAGCTGGTAACCAAACTAATAAGGATAGTCTAATAATCTTAATAGGACCATATTTGTCGCCTAATAGGCCGCCGATGTATGTCATGAAGATACCGATACTAAAGAATACGGTTAAGGCAAAGCTGCCTTGTTCTGGGCTTGTACCGAGTTCGCGAGTCCAGAAGATCGGAATAAATGCGTTGATAACGCGGAAGTTGACCGATTGGCTCAAGATGATAATGAACAAAATGCCAAAGTATTTCCAGTAGTTTTTCAGCGGTTTTGCTGCCACTGTTGGATTTTCGGTAGCGACTGCTTGGTCGATAGTACGTGCATGAGCTACGATACGAGGCATGAGGACGAATAATATAGTAAATATAATAATACCTACTACGGTGAAAGCAGCCAACCCATGAGGTCCTACTGTATAGGCGATGGCGCCTGCAAATAGCGGGCCAAATGCAAAGCCTGAACTACCGCCGATGGCAAAGGTTCCCATAGCTTTACCTTTTTTGCCACCGCCGAGACGGTTCATAATCTTGGCACCTTCTGGATGGAAGATAGAAGAGCCTACACCTGCTAAGGTAGCACAAATAAGTAAGCTTTCATAAGAGGTTACAAAGCCCATCATCCCTGTGCTACACGCAGAGAGTAGAACGCCAAAGGCAATGAGCCGTGGCTGATTGATCTTATCTGAAATGTAGCCTAGTAATGGTTGTAACAATGAAGATAATGCTGTATTGGCTAAGATAAGAAAGCCTGCTTGTTCTAAGCTGAGCCCATACGTATAAATGAACAGCGGTAAGAGGGCAGGCAACACACTTTGACAGGAGTCATTAATCATGTGACTCACTGTGATGAGATACGGGTAATATTTTTTCATAGTAGTGGCCCCTTTACAAAAAAAGCGCTAACAATAGTTAGCGCTTTAAACATTCTAGTTGGCAGAGGAGGAGGGATTTGAACCCTCGCGCCGGTTGCCCGACCTACCGCATTTCGAGTGCGGACCCTTCAGCCTCTTGGGTACTCCTCCGTGCTTTACGGCGCTCCTTAAAGAAGTCTTTCATGATTTGGCTACATTCATCACCTAGCACACCAGATGTCAGTTCTGGTTCGTGATTTAAACCGGGGTGAGAGAGCACATTGAATAGCGATTCTACGGCGCCTCCTTTGTAATCACTAGCACCATATACAACACGGTCAATACGACTGTTGATAATAGCTCCAGCGCACATCGGACACGGCTCTATCGTAACATACAGGGTACAACCAGTCAACCGCCAGCGCTTGAGAACATCGCATGCTTCGCGGATTACGAGGACCTCGGCATGAGCCGTTGCATCGTGATCTAACTCACGACGATTATGGTGGCGTGATACGATGATATTATCTTTTACTAGAATGGCGCCAATGGGAATCTCCCCAAGGCCATAAGCCTTGCGTGCTTCCTCCATGGCGAAGGCCATGAAATACTCATCTCGAGTGCGCTCATCCATGTTTTCTATCTCTATCGGTGTAATGTCTTTTGTCATTCTCATACCTCTTAATGTATAATATCTTACATAAAGTCTATCATAGTGTACGCAGTAATGCGAATAGATTGTGTGAGGGTATTATGGATATTATTTGGTATATGTTTGATATGATTGGCACCATTGCCTTTGCTATTTCTGGCGCGCTCGTTGGGGTAGCACGAAAAATGGATATATTTGGTATGGCTGTATTGGCATTGGCTACGGCCATTGGCGGTGGTATTGTGCGTGATATTCTGCTCGGATATTTTCCACCTAACTCATTGCGCAATGTTGTATATGTGACGGTGGTTATTTCTGTTACCATTATCGTGTTTATTATGTATAATAGCCGCTACCGTAAACATGCGATGGGGCCGCGTAGTCGAGCAGGATATTTGTTAGCTGATGCATTAGGTTTGGCATCCTTTACAGTAACCGGTGCCTCTGCTGGATTTAAACTCTATCCTGAGTTGCCGATTTTCATTGTATTACTAGGGACAATTACTGCCGTTGGGGGCGGCATTATCCGGGATATGTTGGCGCAACGGATTCCGTCTGTTCTGAAAGAAGATGTGTACGCACTTCCAAGTATCATTGGCGGTATCGTTTACTATTTAATGGTTATTTCTAGTTGGGCTGGAGAGGCCGTATATGGTGCTTTCACCGTCGTATTAGTAATTCGGTTACTAGCCATCAAATATAACTGGAGTTTGCCAAAGGTGCGATAATTCCTCAATGTTTGCGAATTATTGCTCAAATGATATAATTAATCTATTGAGCATTTCATAAAAGTGTCAGAAAAAGAGAGTATTATATAACAGTTAATTTTGCGAGTCGGGAGTACTCGCGTACACAGAAGGAGATTTGATTCATGACGAATAAATGGTTGAAAGTAGCGTTAATGGCAACAGCTATTGCTACCGGTACATCCATCAATATTGATGCGGAAACCGTATTATATGTCCCTCAAGATGATCGCCCTGTAAGCTTGCAATATACAGTTGATACAGCGCGTGAAGCGGGAATGACTGTGTTGACACCACCTCAAAATTTGATTTCTGGTAAGACATACCAAGGTCAAGCAGACCAAATCATGGCTTGGGTTGAACAAAATGCAGGCCGTGCAGATGTTATGGTATTGAGCACAGATACACTTATTTATGGTGGTCTTGTAGACTCTCGTAAACATAATATTCCACTTACAACTTTAGAAAGCCGTTTAAAACGTATTGAAGGCTTAAAAGCACGTCATAAAAATGTACGTATTTATGGCTTTGGTACAGTAATGCGTTCTCCACGTGC
>NZ_CAKPTN010000029.1 GCF_934190855.1 uncultured Veillonella sp.
CAGTAGTATAATGCGACGATTAAAATCTGAATTTCCGTATCTTTTGTGTAATACCTAATACCACTCCATAAGAGCAACATAATTGGCAGCTCATAGGCGATAAACATCACCTGATACGAGAAGTGGAATTGGTGTAGGAATTCAACGAGTAACAAGAATGTTGGTTCCGGATAAAGGTCATCGATTTTAACCGTATCAAATAGCACTATATACCAATCATAGTCAGTGCCAATTTCATATCTAAACAAGCCAAAGAAAGTGAGTACACACATCACGAGGATGGGCATAAACTTTTTATATTGTGGCGGAAGCAAGCGCTCCGCCACAATGGAGGCTAGTATAAATATGGCTAGACCAATCCAAAATGCCATAGGATCACCTAGTCTTTCGTGCCACTCATACGTCTAGTGTATTGAACGTAAATAAATGCACCTGCAATTACTAAGTACAATAAGCCACCAGCAACCATTACATATAGTTTACGTGGCCAAGAATGTTTCAATGGTAATGTAGGTTCGTTAATAACGCGCATATCCATACCATCGATGTTTTCTTTAATTTTTAATTCTTCCAAGCTCTTAGTTAACAGGTTGTAAGTATCAGCAGATACTTTAGCATTACGTTGTAATTCTAAGAACTTAACAGATTTTTGAGATAATTGATTAGATTGTTCTACGTTTTGTTTACTCAATGTATCAAGTTGAGCAAGAGCCGCTTGTGCTGCTTCGATATTGTTCTTAGCAACTACGCGTTTTTGTAATAAGTCCATTTGAACTGGGCTAATCGTTACGTTTTCAGAAGCGATGGATTTCGCTACAGTTTTGGATAATTCGCCTTCTAAGTAAGCGATATTCTCTTTAACTTTCGCAACTTCTGGATAATCATCAGTAAATTTGTATTGTAATTTCGCTAATTTTTCGTTTTCGCTGAACAATTCTTTACGGATAGATTGAATTTCAGAGTTGTCAGCCATTTGAGAATCTACTAGTTTTTGATTTTGGCTGTCGATTTGAGACTCAATAGAGCCTAATACAGCATTATTTGTGTTAATTTTTACAGTTTCTTCTGCTTTTGCTTTTTCATAACCAGAAGTACGTTCTAACAAGATTTTTTCTTGTTCTGTTGGAGAGAATACGCCATTTTCTTGTTTATATTTTTCAAGAATCGCTACGTCAGCATCCATTTTTTGTTTAGCTGCTTCGTTTTTCTTTTCCAAGATTTTAACTAATGTAGAGTCTTGTGCAGAGCTTACATCAGAAATAGCATTTTTCAAAGATTCTACTACATCACCAGCAATGCGTTGTGCATTTTCAGGTGAGTCTGCAGTAATAGTAAAGGACAAGATAGAAGTACCACGAGGGTTATCTACTTGCATGTATTTTTTAACGAAATCATCGGCATCGAAGTTTTCTTTTTCTGCATCTTCATTGCCTAATTTTTTGATAACAGGATTGATAACCTTGTCACTCTTAAGGACAGACATATAGTCTAGTACAGAGTCACCACTAGAAATACCTGCTAGTGTTAATAATGCAGTGTTTTGTGCCAACGCACCAAAGGCACCAGCTTTTGGTTTTACTTGGATCATTACACTAGATTGATACTGCTTTGGCAGCAAGAATGCTAATAAAAGGAATATTACAAAGATGCCTCCCATTAAAACAAGGAGTAATTTCTTATACTCTTTGATAATATCTTTTATAAGCTGATAGGAAATAACTTTCGGTCCCATACTAATCCTTTCTTTGATAATACTTGAACAATCTAATTCTGCCTATTTTTGTAACGGTAGTAAACGACCACCGCCCAGTAGAGCTTCATTTGCAACAAGCGCACAATGAGTTGCTTCTTCTTGCCTAAACTTGGATCTACTACTAAAGGATGTAATGTAGCCAATCGCTTCACACGATCATAGTACGATGAAGCACTAGAGTCACCTTGCAACGCGGTGTACTTATTGAGCAAACCAATGACCTGGTGAATGTAAATCGTATTGTAACTATTTGGGCAATACTCCTTTAAAAATGTATATTCTATATCCATCTTGAACACATCATCAGAAAAGGTCTTTTCTGTATATAAAGTGCTCAATGATATTTTTGTATCATGGTGAAAGTATTGATATAGACTTCTTTCTTCTATTTTATAAGATGTAACGAATCTATAATAGGAGAAATTAAAAACTTGGTCCTCTGCAACAGATAAATTCTCATCAAATCGTAAATGATGCTCATCGATTATAGCTTTTCGATAGAGCTTCGCTACAGGACCACGAATCCAATCAATAAGATCGTAATACTCTTCGGCTAAAATACCTTGTGCAGGTGCCTTGTGGACACGCAAATCAGTTTTATAAATTTTGCCAGTACCATCCACGTACACATCTTCGATAGAACCGATGACGAGGTCCGCATCACGACTAGCTACAATAAAGGACTCCACATAGTTTTGAGAAATCACATCGTCACAATCGACGAAAATAATGAATTCCCCGCCTGCTTCCTCAAGACCTCTATTGCGAGCCGTGCTAACGCCACCATTCTCTTTATGGATGACGCGTATGTTTTCGCTTTTTTGTGAAAGCTCATCACATAGCTCCGATGATCCATCAGAGCTACCATCATCAATCAAAAGCAGCTCAAAGTATTTATAACTTTGGTCCAATATAGATTGAACACAAGCCTCTAAGTGAGCCTTTGCGTTATAGACAGGAATGATGATACTAACGAGCGATTGTTCCATGGTATTCATCATTTGTTTTTCCAATACACATTAAAATTATGATGGCTTACGCGACGATCCTCAGGAGGTGGCGTCATGTAATCGCCAAAGGTATTTTCTAAATACTCGATATAACCTTGAGGTGCGTAAAACTCAGTGTCCTCAAACGGCAATTTTACATAGCCGTCGATAGACGTTTTTTTCAAGCTTTCAAAATCCCAGTTCCAAACATAGACGGTCAAGCCAACAATGTCAGATTCGCTAATACGATATTTCGCAGAGATAGTGTTTACAAGAGAGAACACCTTTTGTGTGTTAAAACCAGCACATACTGTAATAAATGCGTATTTAATAAAGGTTCTGATTTTATTCTTTAACTCCACATTGTCCTCTTTAGAGTCCGCGAAATGTTTACTTGGCGTATAGGTGAAAGCAGAAGCATTGCCGATAACGCCCAATGTTTTTTGAGTGAACAATAGCAAACGTTCTTTCCAAGAGCAAGATGGAATGCCATCTACTGGGAAGATATCGATAAAGGCATGGTATTCTTTATATTTTTCTTTCAGCGTATGCTCGTATAGAAGTGTTTCAGTATCACCAACACGGCCAAAGGACATATGCCAGTTTGGATTGTTCTCCAAGGAATCTGCGTGGTAACGAGGGTTAGAGCCATTATATAGTTTAAAGAACCGCTCGTAGTCCTCTCTCGGCATAGCGATATCTATATCATCATCCCAAGGAATGAAACCTTTATGACGGATGGCACCTAGCAAGGTACCGCCGCATAAGAAGTACTTAATATCGTGCTCCTCACAGAACTTAGCTACGTCTTTTAAAATATTGAGCTCAACTTCTTTCAGTTCTTCTATGGTTAATTCTTTTACGATTAAATCTTTCATTACATCATTCCATTTTCTTTAAGATATTGATTGTATAAAGAAATAAACTGACTATTTTCCTTAGAATCATTAGACATTGGCGTAATCATGATGGTGTTGTGGAATAAGCAGTAATGTCTAGGCAATTTATCTGCTGCCTCTGTAAACACATTGAGTAGTGCCACTCTAATATCTACCAAAGAAGTATCTATCTCTTTTAAAGCATCCATAATGGATACGACGGATCCGCCAGTATCTACGGAATCGTCAACAATTAAGATTCTTTGTGCTTTACGCACTTGTTCAACAACGGCGTCATTCGGGAAGGAAATTTGGCGCTCTTTAATTTTGTTATGAACACCAGAGTTTACCTCCATTTTGCGAAGCATAAGCTTCACCGATTTAGGCAATATCTTTAATAATGGTGCTACGGCAGTCTTTAAACCGCCCGCTTGACGCTCTGCATAAACAGGCACGATAGGCACCCCAAGTCGATCACCTACATGTTTACCGATTAAATAACCACCTTTAGCAATAAAGATGATTAAATCTGGCTCATATGTTTCTTTAACAAGATCAGCTAGTTCATAGCTTCTTTTTTGTAAGTCGTTTAACGACAATTCGATACAATCCATAAAAATCTCCCCGTTGGATAAATGATAACATCCGGTCTAGAATGGTGAATTTATGGGCGATTGGAATGCATGGTGAACTAGTGAAAGTAGCGTTTTCTATGGCAGCAATAAAGGTTTCTGGCGTTTCTGGCGCTATATCAGTTTCTATATAATCCTTGCCAATTTCAATCCACGTGTGGATATCCCCACCGATAACCTTGCGCAAATTGTATTTTTCCGCAATTTCATTTTGTTTTACATCATAGTCAGTGCTAATATTCCGACCATTATGAACCTCGATGCAGTCAATTTGAGACTGTAACTTTTCAATATACGGTTCTTTCAAAACGGTTTTATATCGCTTCTCATCATAAGGGTGAGGAACGTAGACAATACCACCTTGTCGCTTGATTTCAGCAACCGTTTCCTCCGGTGACATACCGCTATTTATATGTTCGTTAATATACAAACCTATAATTTCCCCAGCTGTAGTCATAACCTCTTCCCCTAGGATGACATGAAGCTTATTCCCTTTTCGTTCACAATACTCTTTAAAGGCCAATGCCCCTTTTAAATTGTTATGCTCAGTAATGGTAATATGCGTAATCCCTTTGTTGAGGCAAAGCATATGGAGTAACCAAAACGGCAACATACTATCATGTGAATATTTAGTGTGAGCATGACAAACTAATTTCATAGAATTCAAGCTCCTTTTACTTAATTATGTTAGCTATAAAGTCAGCTACAATCGGACAAGCTTGTCCTTTTTCATATGTTCCTAAACGCTCTTGATGAGCATGTAGTCTTTCTAAGTATTTTTCTGTATCGTACTCTTTAATGAGCTGGCCTAATACTTCATTGGTCAACGCAAATGGATATGGCCACTCTTCTAACGGTGTACAGTAATTCGTAACAGACTCATACTCCACCTTATCAGGCGTATAGAGAAAACAAGGTCGTTCTAATAAACCAAAGTCCCATACGGAGCTAGAGTAGTCCGTAACGAGTACATCTGCTACGAGCAATACCTCTTGCATATCGTCGTGGCTAGAGACGTTGATAACATAGTCAGGTATATTGCTGTCGCTTTCTAAATAGTAATGACCGCGATACAAGATTTTCCACTCGCCCCCGAACTTGTCTTCCAAGTTCTGTTTTAATGCAGGGAAATCGATATCATAGGTACTGCTGCCTTGGAACTCGCGGTATGTAGGCGCATACAGTACATAGTGATAGTTTGGATCTAATTTCATTTTTGAAAGTATGTCCAAACGCTTAGCGTCCATAGTGGCACTATCTGCGAAGAACATATCATCCCGCGGCAAGCCAGAGTCGATAAATTGTTCTTCTTTTACATCAAAGGCTTGTGCTGCATAGTGCGTAAAGAGCTTACAAGAGGATAGGAAGTAGTTAAATTTATGTGTCATATGGTAGCGCACACGCCCCATCCAGTTCCAATCTAACAACATGCCCCATTTCTTGTAGGCACCGCCCCCATGCCAAGTGTTGATGTACACTTGATTGCCTGTAGTCGGTAAAAAGGCTTCTAATAGGTCATTGAAAACGATGACCTTAGAGGACAAATAATAGTAAAAGTACTGTAGTGAACCTTGTTTAACAGTGATAATGCCTTGACGGCGTAACTCATCATAAGGTTCTGGATTATTAAAAGACCACACGATTTCGTACGAATCGTCGTTCTTCATGTACTCACTAATGTATTTAGGGCTACAAGTGTAGCCTCGACCTTCGTAAGCTCTAAAGAGAATGCGGTTCTTCTTTACAGGAATAAAGAAGGCAATCCCTCGAAAGACAGTTCTAGCCGCTACTTGGGCGCATAAGCCGCCGAAATTGATGGCTAGATAAACTGCTTTCACCTTGCGAAGTTTATTCTTTAGCTCTCGTAGATTCATGGTTGTACTACTTATCTAGTTCCAATAAATGTTCTACAAATAGTTTCATATATTTAACATCGCCTGTAGTTACGCGGATATAGCCTTTAAGGATGTCGTAACCAGATGTTTTAATGGAAATCTTTTTCTCCGTAAGCAAGCGCTCCGCCACTGTTTCAGCGTCTGTTTTAGCCTTGATGGTAACGTAGTTACCACCTTGGAATACGTATTCATAGCCCGCTTTATCTAACTCAGCCATGAGGTACTCACGACCTTCTAACTCTGTAGCGATGAGCTTTTGTGTAAGCTCTTTATTGTTGATAAGCTCGTTAGCAAACAACAAAGCGATAGAGTTTGTATCAAAAGTTGGTCTCGCATTGTTAATCATCTTTACAATTTTAGCGGAAGATACGGCATAGCCGATACGGCACGCTGCAATGGAGAATAATTTAGAGAACGTACGCGTTACGATGATGTGATCGTACTCTTTCAACAATGGCATCTGTGTACCTTCGTAGAAGTAGTGGTATGCTTCGTCAATGATTAATAGAGAACCAGTAGCCTTTGTTTTTTCTGCTACGAGGCGGAACTCTTCATCAGTGTAAGGACGGCCTACAGGGTTGTTAGGATTCAACATGGACACGATGCTCGTATTTTCATCGATGCACTCAAGCAAGCGATTCAAGTCAATATCAAAGTCCTTCGTTACATCTACCTTTTTATGGTTCAAACCGTACATGTTCGCATATACGCCGTACATTTCAAAGGTTGGGAATACGCTAACAAAGTTAGAACCTGGTTTGCCAAAAGCTTCAAAGATATATTTCAAAGCCATTTCAGAACCATCTGTAATAGCGATGTTATCTACCGATACATCGTGGAATTTTGCCAAAGAATTGATGAGAGGATCTTTATCCGGATACGTAGAGAAGAACTCTGGTGTCAATTTACTTTTAACAGACTCAACCACCTCTAGTGGCAAGCCACCAGGGTTTTCATTCATATCTAAGCGCAAAATACCTTCTCGATTACCACCTGGGTATTTGCGTTCCAGTTGTTCAATTAATGGATTAATGTACATAGTGCCATCTCCTGCTATCTATTAAAAAGTAACCTTATTTGCTACGTTGAATTGATTGATCATCTTCGTAATCGCTCTAATTTCCTCGATTGTTAAGAGGATAGAGTTTTTATTATTCAAGATGCACTGAATGAATTCAGCGATTTCATAACGCAAGCCTTCGCCATCGAATTTGTAGAAATACTTGCGATTCATGTTAAGGTCTTCGAAGCGAACTTCAAAGTATTCTGTTTTCCACCATGGCGCAGGAACGTAGATATACCCTTTATCACCGGAGATGATCATGTCCCCTTCGCTCTTACCGCTGATAGCTACATTAGAAGTAGCCACTGCATTTTCATAGGAAACTAGAATCTTAGTGAACATATCGATACCCTTGTCATCGTTGCGACTGAAGAATTGAATATCTTTATAATCTAAGCCTAAGAACTTAACAAAAGCTAAGAATGGATAGGATGCAAGCGCGTTTACGCTACCCCCATCAACTAAGCGAATTTGTTCTGCTAATTGTTTGCCTAATATTTGAGTAAAGTTAGCATCCACGCTTAAGATATTCCCGATGATACCGCTCTTAGCCAAGGCAATCAATTTACCAAAGGCTGGCGTATACGCTGTTTTCAAGCCTTCCATAAAGATACAGCCATTAGCATCTGCTAAATCTGTAATCTCTTGAAGTTGCTCATCTGTTACGAGAATTGGAAACTCCACAAGGACATGCTTTTTATGTTTCAAAGCATTCATAATCGCTTGGAATTGATATTTTGGCTCTACTACGATATATACCGCATCAACAGCATTGTAGAATTCTTCTTGATCTTTGTAGACCTTGAGCTCATAGTCCTCTACTAGTTGATCTAAATTAGAAGGCTCATTTTCTACGTAAACGGCACCAGTATCCATGCCGGATACGTATTTTGACTCTTCTAAGAAGCGCGCTGTTACTTGTTCAACACCGTGACAGCCTAATTTAATAGTATTTGTATTTCTAATTTCTGTACTAGAAATGCCTTTCGTTCTATCTAAATAAATAACTTCGCAGTATTCGTTGAGATAGTCGAAATGGCCCTTCCAGTCAGAGCCTACTGTAAAGATATCAACGTCATATTTCTTGATATCATCAATTTTTTGACCAAAATATTCTTCGATAATGATTTCATCAGCAAAACCTGTTTCTTCAACATTCTTAATGCGAGTCATCAAGGAGTCACGAACATTTAACTTGCCTCTATTTTTATCAAAGTCACCTGATGTAACCCCAACGATCAAGTAATCCCCTAATGCTTTTGCATTTTTTAAGAGATTATAGTGGCCTTCATGAAATAAATCATAAGTACCGTATGTAATAACCTTTTTCATATTTGCACCTATATATTAATACGCACCTTTACCCTTAAGAACTGCTAACACAGTTTTTACTAGATACACAATATCAATCCATACAGACCAGTTGTGTACATACCAAGAATCCATAAGAACTCGTTCTTCATAGGTTGTATCGCTACGACCACTTACTTGCCATACCCCTGTAATCCCTGGTGGTACGAGGTAGAAGTCATTAATATATTCGCCATATTTTTCTACTTCTGCACGCACGATAGGTCTTGGGCCGACAAGGCTCATATCGCCAATCAATACATTCCACAATTGTGGTAATTCATCGAGACTTGTTTTACGAAGGAATTTACCGATTTTTGTAACACGAGGATCATCTTTTAATTTGAAATCGCGTTCCCATTCTTCACGGGCTGCAGGGTTTTCTTTCAAATAAATTTCCAAAGCCTCTTGTGCATTAGGCACCATAGAGCGGAATTTGTAACAAGGGAATTCCTTGCCCCCTTGGCCTACACGTTTATGACCAAATACGATAGGACCTGGAGAGTCTAAGTAAATTAAAAGAGCTACGATAGCTATGATAGGCAAAATCAAAATGCCACCGATTACTGTAGCTGTAATATCAAAAATTCGTTTAAAGAGACGATTACGTCGTTGAGCAAGGTTATTTTTAACCTCTAAAATCAAGGTTTGTTCATTCATCAAGCCACGAGCTTGAATATTTGCTGCGGGAATACCAAATAATTCAGGAACAAAGGTTACCTTTTCAACGAGGATTTGCAATTTATTAATCAAAGTTACTAATTTGCGAGATTCCAAACCTGGCGCACATACGAGAACATTTGGAATATTATATTTTTTAATGACTTCTTCGGCATCACTAAATTTGCCAAGGCATTTGTATTTGTTAGCTAATACAGAGGATTTAGGATTATCATCTACAAAGCCTACGATTTTATACATTGCAAGAGGCATATTGCTGAAATGAACATCTACGAGCTCTGCTGTTTTACCGGCCCCAACAAGCAATACAGGAATAGCTAACACATTCAAATTAATAAGTGTACGAGCTAAGATATATCGGAATAAAATAATGTACAGTAAGATAAAACCATAAGACAAGATCACGAACAAGCGGGATACATTATTTAAAATATGACCTGCGTACATTAAAACGATGGATAATACGATACCAATGGTAATACTGCGGAAGATGATTTTTACCTTTTCCCAGTAGGCTGTATCGATTTTATAACCGTGGTTCAAGAAGAGAACTATTATAAAAACTAGTGGTGTGATAATATAGGCATACCAATAATCGATATGCAATACCATGTCGCTTTCACTAAATGGTAAAAGCAAACGCAAGTTATAGGCGGATACGATGCCGCAAATAACAGAAATATAATCGATAATCACCATCAGTGTTTTAACGATAGCATTTGAATTAACATATTTTCTTTCCATATATACCCCCTCATAACTAGTAAAACTAGTTATTTTACCTTATACTAACTTCCTGATTATTAAATCCATCAAACTATGTATCGTACCTACGATACCAAAAGAGGTTACCAATAATGAAAAAAGTAATTAGCACTATAGTTATACTCTTAATTATTGCTTTCATATGGAGTAATTCGTATCAAGCAAAAACTGACTCTGTTCAGCTCAGCATGTTCTTTACTACGAATATACAACCCCTATTGATCAAGTTCGGCTTCCATCCAAATCTCAAAATTTTAGATACCTATGTACGAAAACTTGCTCACCTTACAGAATTTATGGCACTAGGTGCCATCATTTACTATACGTTCCAGCAATTTTTTAAAACACATATAGCAAAAAAAAGCATCCTACTGGCTATTTGTATTGCTTCATTAGACGAAATCATTCAAATCTATACACCAGGTAGGACAGCAACAATTGCCGATGTTTTGCTCGATACTGTAGGCTCCATAATTGGAATTTTAATCATGAAGGGCCTTCTCAAACTATTTCACTAAGCTGCCTATCCTAGAACTAATCTCCCTATTCTAAAATAAAACGCTCAGTTATTTCTCAATTCTAAACTCTCTTATATTAGTTATCTTCGATGTATAATAACTTTCTCATTATTTATACTTATAAAAAAAAGGTCATTTTCTCAACACAACATCAAGAAAACAACCTTCTTTCTTTATATAATGATAATGAACTCCCTTAATTCCATTATATTAATTTTACCATATTCTCATGTAGTTTTCATATAAACTATTTATAAAATGTTACATTTTTTCCCCATAAAATAGCTTATATATTGGCACCTCTAATAATACACCTCAACACTCTAAATTCTGTATTATTAATGCTCTAACCAACCACGGAATTTATGAGATGTACCGTCGTTGGAATCTAAATTCTCTAAGTACACATAAGAGTTTTCCATGTCTACTTTAATACCTAAAGATTTCTTCTTAGATTTTGCCATATTAATAGCAAGACCTAATACGTTTACAGTCTTAAAGAAATATTCTGTAGCCGTTAACTCTTCTAAATCATGATTTGCATCTGCAATCATACGCAATTTATAGTATTTAGAATCGCCATACATTTTAAACGTAAAGATAGCTTGTTTAGATGCAGCATCAAAATCGATTTTATATTTTTCAATAGCCCCTTCTAATGTAGTGTGAGCGCTATTAGTAGTAGTGTCTACCACTAGATTCATGATTAAATCCATTGGATTGTTCATCATCATAAATGTAGTACTCATGTCTTCTCCCTCAATATGTATCAAATCCGAATTATACTAACCCCAAACGTTAATATTTGATATTTAATAATTTCGATATTGATAGTATACATGATAATTCTAAAATTTCTACAGTAAAGTTATAAAATTTTCATGAATTCTTCATCTTTAATTATATGAAATTATTTTATTTACCTTACCTATTTCTTAGATTAATAAATGAAGAAATATACTAAAAAATTGCTTATGCTTCCTCTAAAAAACTACGTCTGTAAATAAAAATATTTCTGTAAATAAAGATATTTCTGAAAAAAAGACTAATGCTTCAAATGATTACATTCGAGCATTAGTCTTTTTAATTATATCCTTCAGATTCCCTTAGTATACAATTATGGAATCATCCATATTTACATTACTTCAAAATTATTTTAAGTATGGCTTTATATTTTCATGAACTTGTTCCATATATTGATCAAGTAATTCATAGCGTTTTCTGTATTGGCTTCGTTTTTGTGATTTGATTTCTTCAAGAGGTTTACGATATTCTTCTAATGGAATTTTGAAGAAACGTTTATCGTTGCATACAACACCGCCAGATTCTTCCCATAATGGATCTAACTCAGCTACTTTAGCACGATGAATACGTATTAAATGTGTATTGGCATAGAAACCTTCATCAGATACAGCATAAATTGATTCTACGCCACATTCTTTAGCAATCAATCTAAGTAAATACATGATAAAGTTTTTTGGTCGATAACCAAACATTTTTTTAGTAGCTAGTTTTGCATTCTCTAAACCATCTTTATAGCCTTGAATTGTACCAATCCACATGGCTTTTTCCCCGTTAAAACCTTTGCCAAATCGGAAGTTAGCGTGATATACACCTTGTGATTCTAGTGTAAGTAATAATGTCAACAAGCCTTCTTTACGTTGCCCTGGGCCATAGTAGAGTTGAGCTTTCATATTCAATTCTTCTGATTCCCAAACAATGAAACCGCGCTTAATACGGCTTACATCATCCCAGATATTCGTTTCGTCAACAGAATACATGGATTGAATGGCTTCATCAGTAAATACATTTTGAATATAATCAAAATGATTGATAATAGCATCTAAACGCTCATCTGCAGTAGATTCTTTAAAGAAAAAGATACGCGTCATCAACTCATATAAACCAATTTGACGGTGTAGTAATTCTGGGTCTGGCTTATAATTAGCAAAATAGCTTTCTAATCGTTTCATATGCTGGCGGCGACCTAAGGAGCGAGCCGTGTGCAATACAACTCGTCTCGTTTCTCTCCAACTACGCTTACCATATATTTTTCGGCCTTTTGCCCATTGATCTTGTATATATTGAAACACCTTTATCACCTCAAATAACGAATCCCTTAACTAAATCCCCTATCTATACAATATTTATTAAAAGATGATTAACATATGTTAATCATCTTTTTTTTGAAAATAACTTTTCTTCATGGTTAATTAACCAAGTTGTTAATAAACTCCAATCTCGTGCTTCTTTAGCATGATTATCTATAGGTCTTATAGGTTCTACTGGTTCAGCTGATGGTTGATTGCTTTCACCATAATCTGATCGAACATCCCCCATAAGTGAATCTGTAATCCATTGATAAGGAGTCACCAAAGTTTCTGGTTGGTCATCAAACAAAGATGGCGTAATCGAATAATACTCAAAGCCTTTTGGTGCTATCGCCTCAATAATAGTTGGCATTAGACTCATATGGGTCCCTTTTTGAGTAGTAATCATATTACTATCTAAATCAGGATGTTGTAATAACGCAACAGTACAGAACGTGTCGCGTAATGTATAGTCACGATGAATGAGAGACGTATTATTCAAAGATCCAAATAAATTTGAATGATCACCAGTAATAATAAATAAACTATCTGGATAAGCCTTTTTCATAGAATCGACAAACGAAAAGAGAGCCTTATCACTATACCTATATGTAGCCAGTTCCTTGTTCCGAGTCTTGTTAGAACGTAAATCCTCACCTACATGAGGCATAACTGTTGCAGGATCATAGTCGAGTAATGAATCCTCTATCTTGTATGGACTATGATTTGATGTCGTATAGATAAAATGGAAGGTTGGAGTTGTTGCTCAATATTTTCTAAGAATATATGGTCATAGACGCCAACCCACGTCTTTGGTGCATCAGGGCCACAGAAGATAGATGCACTTTCTACTCGGTCAAAACCTTGAGCCTTACCAAAATGATTAAAATTACCATATGACGCATTGCCACCATACCAATATATGGTTTGATACCCTAGTCGCTTCATCTGATAGGCAAACGATGTAGGGAAGGCTCCCTTCCAAAAATGCTCTCGTTCATTGAGTTCTAAACCGGCATCATAAAAACCGCTCATAAGACTGACAATAGATGGTCTTGAAACATTACCAGCAGGTAAAAAATTTGGAATCTGTACGGTATGGGACTGACTTTTAAAATCCCACATCCCTGGACAAATATTGAGCAGCTTATGTGTTTCGTCCAAGGACCACTGAGGAATACTTTCACCAACAATAAAGAAAATATGTTTAGGTTTCGTAATCTTTGGCCCTTTAGCCATTTTTTTTAAAGCATATAGAGGGTTATCGAGCTGTTGCCACGTATTTTTATATTCACTGGGAACAATACGATTTATAGCATCATTAATATCCTCTTCGGAAGCAGTATATTCAGAGCGTAACGGGTGTTTGTAAACGGTTTCCAATGCACATAGATCTGGCACAGTAGCACGAGCAAAGAAGATATCTTCTTTAACTACTGTAGGAATGGTATCCCATTCAGGTTTATTATCATGAGATAAGGTACCACCATAGCGGAACCAATAAAAACCAACTACAGATAGAGCCACTAATAATATGTTCCACCCGACTATCATCCACGTATCTGTCAAATACGACTCTGGATATGGAATAGACGGCAAGGATAAAAATAGTGTTCCCATATACCAAGATACAGTAGCAATAGGGATAAAACCTAATAATACGAGTGCTCCTCGATCTTGATTAAAGAATACATCTATCAAATTGCGTTTCTCTGCATGCTTACCATAGTGAACCATATAGTTATAGGTATCATGGAAATGCTTATAAAATATCATCTTACCAGCAAAGGCTGCATAGAGGACACAAGAATAGATTGTTAATACTATAACTCGAATTAGATCCTCATATTGATGGTATGTATCAAGCCACAATGCAGGAATAGTCACTAAGACTAAGGGAATCAAAAATACAT
>NZ_CAKPTN010000030.1 GCF_934190855.1 uncultured Veillonella sp.
GGTGACTCACCCGCGACTCGAACGCGGGACACCCTGATTAAAAGTCAGGTGCTCTGCCAACTGAGCTAGTGAGTCATGTTGGCAGGGGTGGCTGGGATCGAACCAGCGCATAACGGAGTCAAAGTCCGTTGCCTTACCACTTGGCGACACCCCTACAGTGATTATGATGTGTAGGTTATGGGGTGAGTAGTGGGGATCGAACCCACGCGTAACGGAGCCACAATCCGCCGTGTTAACCGCTTCACCATACCCACCACCTTGTAGGTATCGAAGACATTGTCTTCGTAACAAAGAGAATTATATCTTTTCTAGAGGTTTGTGTCAACACCTTTTTCTCAATTTCATTTAACTTTTACAATTGAAACTAAAAAACGTATTTCCTCTAATATAAACTCTATTTCCTTATATAAATAAGGAAGCACTTCGGAAGCTAAAGCCTCACGAATGGTGCTCCCCTATTATACATATTATTTACTTACTTGGCAAATAGTTTTTTACAAAATTTGGCAATGCAAAAGCAGCCTTTTGAATATCCTCATTATAGTACTTAGTTTCAAAGTTTTGTTCACGATTTGGTGTCCATGTTAATGGGTCAAATGTTTTGGAACCCAATGTGAAGCAATGCATACCTGCAGGATAAATTGGAATAAATGCAGTATACAAACGTGCAATTGGGAAGTGATTATTTACGTAACCAAACACTTTTTCAACAAGCGGTTGATGCAACATAGGAGATTCTGTTTGTTGTACAAATAAGCCATCTTTTTTAAGAGCTTTTAATGTATTCTTATAGAACTCTTCAGTAAATAAACCTTCACCAGGACCGATTGGGTCGGAGCAGTCTACAATAATTACATCATAGTAATCTTCTGCTTCTGCCATAAAGCCAATGCCATCACCAATTTTTACAGTTAATTTAGGATGGTTTTCAATCATAGCTTTAGCAATAGTTGGTAAATATTGTTTTGCCAACTCTACAACCTTACCATCGATTTCAACCATTGTTACTTCTTTTACACAATCATGCCGTACACATTCTCTAGCTACTCCACCATCACCGCCACCGATGATCAATACACGTTCAGGATTTGGATGTAAAAACAATGGAACATGACTCATCATTTCATGGTAGATGAACTCTTCACGCTCAGATGTTTGGAATACACCATCTAATGCGAGCATCGTACCATACTCTTTAGATTTAAACACTTCAATTTTTTGGAACTCAGATTCACCAGAGTATAATACTTCTTCTGCTTCAGCGCTAAGACGTAAATGAGGAGTTTGTTCCTCTGTAATCCATTGACTCATGTAGTACCTCCTACTTTTATACTACAATACGCACCGCAAATGATTGCGATGCGTATGTATATTACATTAAATGCTCTGTTACTTAATTTTTACGACTAATATAACAGAAGCCGCCACCTAAAATAGTGTCTTTCATCCAATTTGCTAACGAGAAATCACGGATTTCACCTTCATCAAAGATGCCACAGCGAATATCATCGCCATCCATAAATATCTTGTGAATTGGAACCCAATGCCATGTATAAAGAGCTTTTTCTTTACCCTTATGACGATTCAAAAATGCTACAGGCACATCTTGTGCCAATGCATCATGAATAAACTGAGCTGCAGCCTCCACCTCTACACGAGATGCGCAGAACGGAGATACATTCAACATATGTACATCATAAGATAGGCCTTTATCCTCCAGTAAACGAGTAAGCCCACGTTCCATCCATTGAGTTTTATAAACACCACCACCAAAGCGTGGCTTTACATATTTCCAAACTAAGTTCATCCGTTCTAAAGCAAGCGTTTGATCGGATGTGGTTTCCAGATCTAATAAGCCATCCCTAAATAGCGAATAACCCAATACTTGTGATGCCGATGTGGGACCACAACCAGACAAGCGTTGCCACTCATCAGTGAACCATTCTTGGTCATACCCATATGATGTTTTACCATTTACATCAATATATAGCCATTCTGGATGTTTAATAGATACATCATTCATGAGATTAACCTTCGATTACTTCAACAGTTTCCATGATGGCACCTTGATGAATACCATCAACTACGTCCATACCTTCGATTACTTTACCGAATACAGTATGTACACCATCCAAGTGAGGTTGTGGTTCGTATACGATAAAGAATTGGCTACCGCCAGTATTAGGACCACGGTGAGCCATGGACAATGCACCGCGCTCATGTTTATGTGGGTTGCCAATCAATTCATCTTTAATTGTGTAACCAGGACCACCTGTACCATTGCCATTAGGGCAACCGCCTTGAGCTACGAAGCCAGGAATTACACGGTGGAAACGAAGGCCATTATAGAAACCTTTGTTGATCAAGTCAATAAAGTTTTGTACTGTGCCAGGAGCTTCTTTATCAAATAATTCAATTACGATATCGCCGCCGTCAGCCATATGGATTTTTGCTTTTTTCATTGTTCAGGTACCTCCAAAATTGTACGCAACACATGTGCTGCTAATATAAAACCTGCCACTGGTGGCACAAAACTACATGTACCAGGGCTTGTTGCTTCGCCGCGGAACTGTGGTTTTGTCGGTTTTTCTGTAGAAAATAAAACTAATTGCTTTTTAATACCCCGTTTTTTGAGCTCCCGACGCATAACGCGCGCCAAAGGACATGTATGAGACTTATTGATATCAGCAATCATAAGTTTTTCAGGGTAAAAGCGATTACCGCCGCCCATACAAGAAATAACAGGGATGCTTTCACGTTGACACACCTCAATAATATTAAGTTTTGCCGTTACCATATCGATGGCATCGATTACATAATCAACGTTCAAGCTTTGAATAAATCTAGGGTAGTTTTCCTCAGTATACATAATATCATGAGTTTCTATCACTACATCCGGATTAATAGAAAGTGCTCGTGCCTTTGCTACCTCTACCTTACGCTCTCCAATTGTGTCATGAGTCGTAATCATTTGGCGGTTTAAGTTACTTGGTGCAATAGAGTCGCCATCGATAAGAACGATGCGTCCCACACCAGCTCGAACTAGTGCCTCAAGGGCACCACCACCAACGCCACCAACACCAAAGAGAGCCACAGACGTATCTTTTATGGTTTTGATTTTATCAGGACCAACCAGCCACTCTAAACGAGTTAACATATATTCCATTAGTATTTACCTGCTGGAATAATTTCTGTCCAATACCCGTCTGGATCGGCAATAAAGTAAATGCCCATGTCAGCATTTTCGTAAGCTACAACGCCCATCTCTTTATGTTTTTTTAGAGCTGCTTCATAGTCATCTACATAAAATGCCAAGTGGAATTCATTGTCCCCTAAATTATAAGGGCGATCCCAGTCGCGTAACCATGTAAGTTCTAGTTCGTGCGCTGTATATGGACTTTTTAAATATACAAGAGTGAAAGCACCACTTGGATCTTCTAAACGGCGAGATTCCTCAAGCAACAAGGCCTCTTTATAGAATGCTAAACTCTTATCAAGATCCTTAACATTTATATTATTATGAGCAAATGAAAACTTCATAGGACCTCCTTAATTAATTCCAGTATGTTTTTGTAGGAATTCTCCTCTTTTAATAGTATCACATTTGACAATTCTATAGCTAGTTAATAACAAATTTTGCCGTACTACCATCGTCACCACGTGTGACCTCTAAGTGGGCCGGTATACGAGTCTTTAATTCAGGTACATGGGAAATCATGCCGATAAGACGACCTGATGATTGTAATTTCACCAGTGTTTCCATAGCGAGTTCCAATGTATCAGGATCGAGGGTACCAAAGCCTTCGTCGATAAACATCGTATCCATATGAATACCACCTGCATAACTTTGGATGACATCCGCAAGACCTAAGGCAAGTGCCATAGAGGCCAAGAATGTTTCACCACCAGACAAGGTATTCGCTGGTCTTGATTGACCGGTGAAAGCATCCATGACTGCCAGATCGAGGCCTTGTTTGCCCCGTCCACCACCAGTATAGTCAGAACGTTCCAAGGAATAGCGATTACGGCTCATCGTTTGAAGACGTAAATTAGCTGCATATACAACTTCATCTAAAATAGCTCCCAATACATAGCGCTCAAAGGTTACATTTTTGAACCCTTGCTCACCGCCATTTGCCAAGTCATTTAGGCGACTTAGGAAAGTTACTTCCTCACGGGCTTCGCCCATAGCCTGTTCAAGTGTTTCTAGGGAAGCTAGTGTTGTTTCAATATGTTTCGTTTCTTTATCCCAAGCCGCAAGAGAACCCACCAAATTGTCACGTTGCTCTACTGCCGCATCATATACTTCATTGGAAACCGCATCACTTGGCTTCACTACAGATTGAGCATGTTTCAATGCCGCATCATATACAGCTTGAGCTTTATTGAAAGCCTCGTCCAATGCATGTAGTTCGGTTCTAATTGTATCTAAAACCTTATAATCATCCAACGCATCTATAAAATCATTTTCAGATAAAGAAATCGATTGCAATGATTCTACATAGTCTTTATTGAGTACATCAAGATGTCTTATTTCTTCCTGCACTTGGGCAGATAAGGTTTCTAGGCGTCCCCGTTTAGCATTAAGCACTTCTCTAGCAGAATCTAAATTTGCTTTACATACTTTTACCTGTTCATCGTAGTCTGCAAGCTCAGACGCTAATGATTCTATCTCTTTATGCCATGCAGCTACATCCGTAGTTGGCAAGCTTTCAGAAAGAGCATCAATCTTAGCCTGTACCGTACTAATCTGAACCTCTAAATTATGCAAATTATCAAGTAGTCCCTTATGAGCCATATCCAATTTTGCTAGTATATCTTTAGCCGCACTGAGGTCACCCTCAGTGTTAGCTATAGTGTCGCTCAGCTGTTCAGTGTCGCTACGCAAGGTTGAAAGCTGCTCCATTTGAGATACTAAGCCTTGTTGAATTGAATCAAATGCATCTTCTGAAAAATTATCAATCCATGTTTTGAGTTTAGAGACTTGATCTTCAACTTGCTCATCTAACTCATGTAGACGAATAACTAACGTTTCTTTCTGACCAATTTCGCTAGCCTGCTTTTGTAACTCTTTGTCACGTATCGCACGAGCCTCTTCTATTTCCTCTTTAGTAGGATATAACTCAGGCCTAGATGCTAACTGAGGATGATCCGTAGAACCACATACTGGGCAAGGCTCATTATCCTTCACCAAATGAACAAGTTCAAAAGCACGCCCTTCTGCCATCAAATGTTCTAACCGTTCAAGCTGTACCTTTGAGTTCTTTACGGATTCATCTAGCAATGCTAATGACTTATCTTTAGCATCGATATCATTTTGAATCTTCTGTTTCTCAGCGACCAATTCAGAATATCGTTGCAAATGATTTAACTGTTCTTGGATACGGGAAATAGAGTCTAAGGCTTTGCTATTAGCTTGTAACTGTTGCCTGTCTGCAACTAACTTTGCCTCTAAATCAGCAACTTTCTTATGCTGAGACTGTAACGCAGCTTCGCTTTTCTCACGGTCCTGTGTTACTAATGTACTCTTTAATGTGCTCAGTTCCTTATTTAGCAGTGCTAACTCATTAAACTTTTCTGATTGCTGTTCCATTTGGGCCAGCGTAGTCCTCTTAGTTTGCATAGTTTCAGCTTGCGCTTCTAATACTGCATGAGCCTCTATACATTTAGACTCATATTGAGTTGCACTGTCCACATTTTTTTCAGCCTCTGAAAGTGACGTTTCCAAGTTTTTTAACACCGACTGTTTGTCACTAACCTGTTTATATAGCTCAAAACTTGGCGTTAAAGAGGTAAGGCACTGAACCTTTTCACGTAAGCTAGCACGCTCCGCTTCTCTTGCTTTCACGAGTTCTAATTTAGAGGTAGCCTCTGCAAGGGATTGTTGTGCTTGGTTATATAAGGCCCACTCATTTCGCAACGTATTGAACTGCTCCACTACAGTTACAGCTTTATCACGGTCAATAACAAGAACATCACGATGAGGCTCTCTATGTTTCAAAAGATCTCGTACATGTTCAATGGTTAGTACTGGTATATCTTCATCATGTGGAATGGATTGTAGCAATGCATTCTGTTTTGTTAGATTTTCTTCAATCCCTGCTTTTGCGTCATCATAAGCAGCTTTTAAGGCCTCTTGTAATCTTCGGTATAACTCGGTTCTAAAGAGTGTATGTAATAACTCCTCCCGTTCACTGGTGGAGGCTACTAGTAATTTTCGGAATTCCCCTTGCGGTAAAAGAACCACTTGTAAGAATTGATCCTTCCGAAAGCCTATGATACGTTGAACAGTATCGCGAATAGCCGCCGCAGAGGTGGCAATGACCTTCCATTCCCCATCCTTCATTTCGTAAACAGTAGCACTAGCATTCTGCTCACGCATACCTGTACCGCGTTTTTTTGCAACCATTTGCTTTGGCAGTCTTTCAACACGGTACTGAGCATCCCCGATAGCAAAGGAAAAATCTACCCGCGTCATACGATGTGGTTCTGCAAAGTCACTGCGGATAGCATCGGTTTTGCGCACCTCTCCACTAGGTTCTCCATACAAGGCATACACCATAGCATCTAGTATAGACGTTTTCCCGGCCCCCGTAGGACCAGAGATGAGGAACATAGAATTGTCTTGAAGCTCATTAAAGTCCAAGGTAACCGAATCGCGGTAAGGACCAAAGGCTTCTATAGTTAAAGATATAGGCTTCATTTAGTCCTCCTTTAGAATTTGGTCCCATACAGAGTTGATGTATTGTTGTTCTCGCTCTGTTAATGGTTCTTTCCACACGGTTTCGGCAAATTGATTAAATAATTCACGCTCGTTTAACTCTTTAAATACAGCTTCATCCATATCTGCCATAGGCGTTGCCACACGACCTACTAAATCAATGGTCATACAGCGATGGTATACTTGGCGCAACTTAGCCATCCCATCCATAATAGGCATCGTATCTAGCAAACGGGCTTGCACATAATCATCTTTATGCTTATCCTGTAATTCCTTATTATTTAACAGGTCTTCAAAATAACCTTCTAAAATCACTACGTCACGCTTCGCCTCTACAGGAATGGTGCTAATATCGACCTTTCCCTTTGTATCCATATCTATGATGGTAAAAGACTTCTTCTGCGTGTGCTCGTCAAAAGAGTATTTCAACGGTGATCCGCTATAGCGAATATAGTCTGCCCCCATCCGTTGTGGTCCGTGCAAATGGCCAAGAGCTGTATAGTGAAAGTCTTTAAAGACTTGTGGACTTACTTGTTCACTACCACCGACAGATAAAGTCCGCTCAGATTCACATATTTCTCCGCCCATTACAAAAGCATGGCTAATGGCAATACTACACATACCCTTTGGTACTTGTTTGTACAAGTAATCACTCCAAGCCTGATACATTTGATCGTAATTATGTAAATTAAGTGAGACTGGCTCTTGCTCATTAGTCTCCACATAGGAGAACAGGGAGTCCTCGGTCATATCTATATCAACAGGTTTTGATACAGTTGCCCCCAACCCTAAAGCATCCCCAATGCGACGCGGCTCGCTAAAGGGCATTGGGCAAATAGCGACCTTACCGTCAGGTCCTTCAAATTCAAATGGTTGTAATGCATGATGAGGGGAACCCCAAATATGAATGCCAGAACGACTTAACATAGAGCGGCCCACCTCAAGGCGTTCTGCGCCATCGTGATTACCACTTACTACAAAAAGTGGTACCTTATAATCCATAGCGAGACGGGTAATGATAGAGTCCCACAGCTCAATAGCTTCAATAGGTGGCACTGCACGATCAAAAATATCCCCTGCTAGCAATATGCCATCAATTTTTTCATCCTTCAAAATAGAAAAGAACTGATTCTCCAACACATGAGCTTGGTCTTCGGTTAAGTACTGACCATAAAAAATACGTCCTAAATGCCAATCGGCAGTATGTAAAAAACGCATTTTGTCCCCCTTTCCAGCTCTCCCTATATCTTATATAAATGTAGCTATATAAATTATTATATAACTAAAACTACGTTTCAGCTTAATTATTGATTCTCTACGATAGAACGCAACATAGCAATCTCTTTCGCATAGCCGTCTAATTCATTTGGTGTTTCTAAATAAAACGGCAAGTTCGTCAATTTAGGATGTGTCACAATACGAGCTATCGTATCGATACCGATGTGACCTTCCCCAATTTTTTCATGGCGATCTTTATGAGCGCCCATAGGATTTTTAGAGTCGTTCAAGTGAATGGCTTTCAAACGGTCTAATCCTACAATACGATCAAAATCGTCGATAACACCTTCGAGATTATTAACGATATCGTAACCACCTTCGTGGATATGACACGTATCAACGCACACGCCCATGTATTCTTTTAGTTTTACACCGTCGATGATGCGAGCAATTTCTTCAAAGCGAGAACCAATTTCTGTGCCCTTCCCAGCCATGACTTCCAATAGAACGGTCGTCTTCATGCCAGGGAACAAAATTTCGTTCAAACATTCTACGATATATTCGATACCTTGATCCACACCTTGTTTTACATGGCTACCTGGGTGAAAGTTATACATTTGGCCAGGTAAATATTCCATGCGCTCCAAATCTTCCATCATGGATTGCTTAGCAAAAGCGCGCAAGTCTTCCTTTGCAGCACATGGATTATACGTATACGGTGCATGGGCTAACAAGGTACCAAAGTTATGCTCTTTCATATATGCACCAAGACTATTCATATCCTCTATATCGAGAGCGCGCATACCACCGCCGCGAGGATTACGGGTAAAGTATTGGAAGGTATTGCCACCAATTTTAGTAGCTTCCTTGCCCATATGTAAATAACCTTTGCTAATTGATAAATGACTGCCTATGACAAACATAATACTCCTTTATATTTATATAATTCTATAATTCTATAATACTCAATTCTAATATCTATTCTATTACGCTTACATTTATTCCAAAAGCCTAATGAATATAAGACATATATAACTAATATAACCCCTACCGTGAAGGAGCCCTTCGCGACAGGGGTTATGTATTAATGGCTTTCTTTTTTAGCACACTCAGGGCATACACCTTCAAAGGTAATATGTTGACCTGTGATTTGATACTCACTACCTTGATCAGCAATTGTTTTGATAGCTTGTAAATCAATGCCCATCATATCCTCTACCTTGTTGCAACGAATGCAACGGATATGGGAATGAGCTTGTGTGTCCCAGTCGTAATGAGCACGCTCATCACCAACTTCTAAAATTTTTACAAGACCGATTTTTTCAAAAATCTCCATCGTCTTGTACACGGTTGCCAAGCTCATGCTTGGATGTTCAGGGCGCAACGTATGGTACAACATTTCTGCTGTTGGATGATCATGATGACCACGCAAGGCATCATAAATCGCAATACGTTGTGGGGTCACTTTAAACCCTTGGCTACGCAAAATTTGTGCGATATCCATAATACTCTACTCTACCTTTCTCCACTTGGAAATCTATAAGGCATCGACCATTATCGGCCATTCACAAGAAATAATTATTATTTATTATATCAAAATTTGTAATACTTATCAAGATAGATAGTATTAACTATTAAGTAATAAAAAATGTGGATTGCCCGAAAGCAATCCACATTCTATTAGTCTTTAAAGTAAGGTTTGAAACCTTCACCTTGATGACGAGGTTTTCTGTCACCACGTGGACGATCAGATCTACGATCATCTCTGCGGCGGTCATCACGACGATCACCTCTGCGGTCATCGCGGCTGCGACGAGGACGATCATCGCGACGACGATCACCATCACGGCGGCGATCACCATCTCTACGACGGTCACCACGGCGGCGGTCACCACGACCACCTTCACGACGACGGCGTACGCGCAATGGTTTTTCTTCTGTAATATTTACAGGTGTTGTATCTGGTTCTTTTGTTAACAATTTAAGAGCTGCTGCCAACAATGTTACAGAATCTGTATCATTTAACAATTCCTCTGCACTAGATTTGAATGGCGCTAATGCTTCTAAATTATCTGTCATTTCAACGAGGCTTTCAATAGCCAAGCGTTGTTGACCTTCAAGAACTTCTCCTAAGGAAGGTGCACGACGGCGTGCAATTTTACGTTTTGTTAAACGCTCGATAGCATGTAAATGCTCCATTTCACGAGGAATAACAAATGTGAAAGCTTGACCTGCTTTACCGGCACGGCCTGTACGACCTACGCGGTGTGTGTAGCTTTCAGGATCTTGAGGCATATCATAGTTATATACGTGAGATACGCCAGAAATATCAAGACCACGAGCTGCCACATCAGTAGCCACGAGAATATCGATGGTACCTTCGCGGAATTGACGAATTACGCTGTCTCGTTTTTGTTGAGACAAATCGCCATGGATGCCTTCCGCCATGTAACCACGTTTCTTAAGACCTTCTGTTACTTCATCAACACGACGTTTTGTACGTGCGAAGATAATAGCAAGTTCAGGTGTTTGAATATCGAACAAGCGGCAAAGAACATCGAATTTTTGACGGTCTTGCACTTCGATATAATATTGTTCAATTAAGTCCATCGTAACTTGAGTCGGTTTCATACGAATCAATGTTGGCTCTGTCAAATATGTTTCAGCTAATTGTTGGATAGCTTTAGGCATAGTTGCGGAGAACAACAATGTTTGATGGTCTTCTGGGATAGCACCCAAGATTTTATTGATATCATCAACAAAGCCCATGTTTAACATTTCGTCGGCTTCGTCCAATACCACAACTTTCACATGGTCAAATTTAATAGAACCGCGGTCCATATGGTCCATCAATCGGCCTGGAGTGGCAACGATGATCTGAGGGTTCTTTTTCAAGGCACGGAACTGACGATTAATATCTTGACCACCGTAAATAGGTAGTGCTGTGATATTCGTGTATTGAGCCATTTTGTTAAGCTCTTCAGCTACTTGGATAGCTAATTCTCGTGTAGGGGATAAAATAACTACTTGAACGTGACGCTCATTCCCGTCTACGCGTTCCAACACAGGCAAGCCAAATGCTGCTGTCTTACCAGTACCTGTTTGAGCTTGACCGATCATGTCTTTACCGCTCATGGCAACTGGGATAGCTTCCTGTTGAATTGGCGTAGGCTCTTCAAAGCCCATATCGTTTAACGCACGTAGAACAGGTTCGCTAATCATTAATTGTTCAAATTTTTCTAACATCTAAATGTGTTTCCTCCTATCGCGCACGAATTATGCGCGTTAGAATAGTATATCATATTTCGAAACTAAGCGCTATAAGAGTAATTACGAATCTAAACTAAATAGACTTTCTTCTCTCCCTTAACTGTTCTATTAAAACGATTCCACCAGATACACAAAGGAAAACAAGGTATGATAAATGAATAGGCGTATACAAACATTCAACAAGAACAACCCATATAATTAATAATAATTTAGAAATCCATTTTGTTGTTATTCTATCTGCTATCATAAATATAGATAAGTTGATAATTATTTTAATGATTATCGCAGCGATTATAACGATTGACGTAAATTCTTCTCTATAATCTGTCAATTCATATAAAGGATATAATAAATAACTCAAAAGAGCGCTAAGTATTATTAACAACCAAATATTGAGTCCCTGATTTACTATAGTAAAAGACTCCAACTAAAAGAAAGAGTAAAACACTAAGTAATATTCCTATAACTAACAGATAATCTACGTGAATCATGGTATATACCGCCCTCTCAAACAACACATTTTCATATGGCTCCAATTATAACATAGCGTATACAGTCACAGGTAATAGACTTGTTACGTACAAAAGAGGTACCTTATTTGAAGTATCTCTTTGTTATAGTTTATTGTAGAGTTGTATGGAATTAATCAACTATATGAGTAAAAATATATTTTAGGTATAATACAATTAGAATGAATTACTCTAAAATACCTCAACAAATTAGCCAATGCTTTTTAAGCTATTACACATTTTTACTGAACTTTCAAGAGCATTACAAAAGGAATACCAATGAAACCATTTACTCTTAAAAGATTTGTATTACTACCGTTGATTGTACTATCCCTCATACTAACAACGGGTTGTCATCTTCTCTCACATTACAGTGAAGAGGAAGTTCAACAATATATAAATAAGAATTATCCTAATCTAATATATCACTTGGAGTCACAAAGGAATAATACATGGCAAGTCACCTTTGACAAGTATCCACAAATGCCCATTGAAATATCTGAAGTCATACACACCTCTGCACCTGTTGTACCACAAGTTGATCGAATGCTGATAACCAACATTCCGCTGATAACTGCGTTCCCATTAATGAAAAACTATCTAACAGCAGAGGAGTTATCCTATGCCACATATGATACATCTTCTTTGTATATTGAAATGCCTATCCCCTATTCAGCTATACAAAACCAAGATGTAATAAACTTTTACAATCGTATGGATCAATTCTGCAAAGAATATGCTGCAACATATCCAGATTTCAAAGAAAAAATATATATTAGAGTCATCATAAAACCTTCTGATGGTTCTGATGCACCGCAAGAATATAGAAGAATATTCCGCTTATCCCAATATTAGTAAAAAAGGCACCTCTTTCGAGGTGCCTCTTTGTTATAGTTTATAGGAGAGATTTATTTTATTAGTCTAAGTCGTAGAACCCAGATGGTTTATCACTCAAGTTGATAATGATATTTTTCATTTGAGTGTAGTGTTCTAGGATAACTTTGTGAGTTTCACGGCCGATACCAGATTGTTTGTAGCCACCGAATGGTGCGCCTGCTGGGATGGAGTTATATGTGTTAACCCACATACGACCTGTTTCGATTGCACGAGCTACGCGGATTGCACGGTTAAGATTTTGAGTAAATACGCCACCGCCAAGACCGTATAAGCTATCGTTAGCTTGTTCGATTACTTCTTCTTCGCTGTGGAATTTAATAACAACAGCTACAGGGCCGAAGATTTCTTCACGAGCCACGCGCATATCATTTGTAGCGTCTACGATAAGTGTAGGTCTAATAAAGCAACCTTTACCAAGTTCACCGTCAGTAACACGTACACCACCAGCTGCAACGCGAGCGCCTTCTTCTTTAGCAAGTTCTACATAGCTAAGTACTTTCTTAACTTGATCTTCGTAAATTAAGGAACCAAGTTGTGTAGATTCTTCCCAAGGCAAACCAACTTTTACCTTATCAAATAATGCGGAAAGTTCAGCTACAAATTTATCGTAAATTGTATCTTGTACGAAGATACGGGAACCTGCACAGCATACTTGACCTTGGTTGAATAGGATGCCAAGCATTGCCCCATCAAGAGCTTGTTTCCAGTTTGCATCTTCAAAGAAGATATTCGCAGATTTACCACCTAATTCCAATGTAGCAGGAATCAAGCGTTCAGATGCTGCTTTATATACATCAAGACCTACTTCTGTAGAGCCTGTGAAAGCAAGTTTGCTGAAACCTGGATGATCAAGGATATATTGACCAGATTTAGAGCCTTTACCAGTTACGATATTTACAACGCCTGCTGGCAAGATATCTTTCAAAATATCGCCTAATACTAAAAGGCTAAGGGATGTATGGCTAGAAGGTTTGATAACAACTGTACAACCTGCTGCAAGAGCTGGTGCCAATTTCCAAGCTGCCATTAGGAACGGGAAGTTCCAAGGCACAACTTGACCTACAACGCCAATTGGTTCACGAATGATGAGGCTCAATGTATTTTCGTCAAATACTTGTGCAGAGCCTTCTTCAGAGCGAAGTACGCCAGCGAAGTAACGGAAATGGTCAGCACCAAATGGAATATCTACATTTAAAGTTTCACGAATTGGTTTACCATTGTCATAAGTTTCAACTTGTGCCAAGTACTCTTTGTGCGCATCGATAGCATCAGCAATTTTTAACAAGTAATCAGCGCGTTCTACTTGGGATACTTTTTTCCAAGTTTTGAAAGCTTCTGTTGCAGCGTCTACCGCTTTATCAACGTCGTCCTTCGTAGCCTCTGCACAGATAGCAAGTTGTTCGCCATTAGCAGGGTTATATACATTGAATTCAGCACCGTCAGATGCCGGTACCCATTCATTATTAATTAAAAGTCCATATCTTTCTTTAAGGTTCAAGCTCATAGCATTACCTCCTATTTAGGAACATATATTGAGGAAGATCTCCTCTGTAATTTCATGATACGCCTTATATCTAATTTTTTCAATGAGATATATCGTTTCCGACATATCCATTCCGCATTATTATACATAGTTTTTAGTTATAGAGAAAAACCGCACCCTCTAAATCCATAGAGAGTGCGGTTTTATGTACAATGACTTTTAGTCAAGAGAAATTCTCAATAATATATTTCAATTGATATTGTTATAAATATAACGGCAACTATCGCCATAAACCCATATAATTTTAAAACTTATACATATAGCTTGACTTAAGAGTTGCGATAATTTCCATTATTTCGATTGTTATTTTGTCGACCAGTATTATTACGG
>NZ_CAKPTN010000031.1 GCF_934190855.1 uncultured Veillonella sp.
CTCTGCTCATTTTCATAAGCAAGATTCGTTTCACAGATTCATCGAGTCGTTCTTTCGAGATACGACCGTCTTTCACAGCTTTCATCAGGCCATTGTAAGCCTCTTGCATGTGTTCGTATTCGTGGCATACGAGCAAGATATCGCTACCTGCAAGAATGGATTGCACCGCCATATCGCCGAAGGTGTAATGTTTCGCGAGGGCGCCCATGTCCATATCGTCCGTTACGACCACGCCGTTATAGCCCATATCCTTGCGCAACCAGTCCGTAATGATGGCTTTAGACAAGCTAGATGGATGGTCTGGATCGATTTGTGGGTACATCGCATGAGACACCATGATTGTATATGTATTCGGTTTAGACTGTTTAATGAGGTCTACGAATACCTTTGTGTCCTCTGAAAGCAGTATTTCTTTAGATACAGGAACGATGCTTGTGTCCGCGTGTAAATCTACGTCAGTCTTGCCGATTCCTGGGAAGTGTTTATAAGAATACCACAAGCCCGCTTCGTCGTAAGATTTACCAACAGCGCTGGCATAGCGTACGACCTCATCAGGGTTCGTGCTATAGGATCGCCCATAGGTTAAGCCCAAGTCCGCCACAGGGGCAAAGTTAATGTTAAAACCTAAGTCTTTTAACTCAGTGCCTACCTCTTTCGCCAAGGATGCAGCTTGCTCGACGGACTCCTTGCCTACCTCTTCCGCTGGAGGAACCTTTATAAGCTGATCATCCATGCGCGCTACGGCACCGCCCTCTTGGTCGATACCGAGGAATAACGGCGTTAAGCCCGCGCTTTTACCGGCCTTGTTAATATCTGTAATGAGCGTCTTAACTTGATCCTTGGACTCCATGTTGCGGTCGAACAAGATAATGCCGCCCACACGGTACTCGTTGAGCATGAATTTAGCATCATCGTTCAAGGTCTTGCCGTGAATACCAATCATCATCAATTGACCAACCTTATCCGCATCGGACATATTAGCCACCAATTTATCCACCTTTTGCTCTGGTGAAAGCTCGCTTTGCGCCACAGATTCATAGGTTACAGGCTCAGCCTTTGAAGTAAAGGGATTATGTAAACCGCAACCCGTCGTGACCGCTAAGGCGCCGATCATCGCAGCTGCTACGAAACGTCGAAACATATATACCTCCAAAATCTCTAAAAAGTATTATGTATAGTATATCAAAATAATAGCTTATAACAAAAAAAGACTATTACCCAAAACCTACGAATATACCGTATTAGTTGAAGTAATAGTCATTCTAGGTTTAAGGAATAGTCTTTATAGCTTCACTACAAGCTATGTGTTTTACAATTTGTATTTTATAGTTTATAGCTTGTAATTTGTAGTTTGAACTTCACATTAAAATGTGTTATTCAAATTTCATTTTTAAATTTTGCCTTGCTCTTTCATTTCAGCTAAAAGCTTTACGATGCGAGGGCCACAGCCTTTACCACCGCAAGCACCCGTGCCAGCACGAGTTGCTTCTTTTACCTCTGGAAATGTATGAGCACCATCTAAAATGGCTTCTTTAATCGTTTTGCGCGTAATGCTACGGCATGTACACACCTTTGTAAGCTTGTCCAGAATTGCCTCTGGCACTTGATTATCTTCAAAATTCATATGTAATTCCTCTTTTATTCACTTGAATATCTATATACTATATCGATTTAATATATCGCTTTACGTATCGATTTAGTGTATTACTTTACATACCGATTTAGTAGATCAACTTACTCTATCAATAGTATCTAATCATACACTGTACTATTAGTATATCGAAAATTTACGATTTCTGTACTTAGTATATCATATTTTCCAAAGCATATCGATAGTTTTTAATATAAATAAAAAACCTCTACCAGAATAGGATTCCCTATAAGGTAGAGGCTTTCACCAAGTACGTTTAAAGAATGGCCCCAATGATTGCAAAGTAGATTTTAAAAATCGTTTGTTGCAATGGACGGATAACCATAGAAATAATTGGTGTATTGATGAGGATGATAAAGAAAATTAAATTAATCATCCCTAATTGATAATATTTAATTTGCCATTCTGTTGGTAACCACGGCAAAATTATATTAAAACCAGGCAATGGTGGGAATGGAATCAAGCAGAAGATAGATAAACCAATGCTATACAAAATAATATATTGCATAACCATCGCAAGACCTTGAGACTGCATGAACCCTAAATTACCCAAGAGCACATATATAAAAGTAAATATAAACCCTGTAATAAGACCTGCCACAGGACCTGCAAAGGCAAGCAAGCTCATATCACGGCGTGGGTCTTTAAAATAGGATGGATTGATCGCCATCCCCTTTGGCCAACCAAAACCAACAAGAATAATGCAGAGGGTACCGATTAAATCGAGATGTGCTAAAGGGGACAAAGTGAGTCGCCCTGCCATACGGGGCGTTGGATCACCAAACCAAGTTGCTACCTTCGCCTCTGCATATCCAAAGATAGAAAAAACGATGATAATAGCAGGAATACTTGCTAAAATCTGAACCGGATTTAAATCAAACATAGAACTCCTTTATGAGTGACTTAATACATTATTAGTTACATAATGCGTTTATTTAGTTATATAACACCTTATTGTTTAGCTTCCCATGCGGTATAGCCGTCTTGAATGCAACGAAGGGCATTCAAGGTACGAGGATAGCCGATGTACGGCACGCATTGGGATGCAATGTTAATCAAATATTGTTTGCTGTTCCCTACGTTCAAGTTCCCTTCTACGTGAGCCTTGAGTTGCGGTTCACAACCACCTTGAGCGGCCAAGAAGCAGAAGGTAATCATTTCGCGATGAGCTACGCTAAGGCCTTTACGAGTATAGTAATCACCAAACATATTGGCTAGCCACTTTTTGATGTGACGTGTATCCTCAGGACCTTCTTGATAGGAATTGCGCACCGCTTCACCAAAGATTTCCACTTGTTTCTCTACGCCCTTTTCAAGACGAGACTCGCGAGTAATCGTGCTTCGGGATGGATCAGCAATGGTTTCTCCACGATAATCAAAAATCTTGTTCGTCACCTTGAAGAATGGACGCACACGACCAATACCAAGATATGGTACGGCCTGATAAATGAGCTCCACCACTTCGTCAGGAATCAACCCAAAGTTGAGAGCTGCTGGTAGCATCAATGCATATTCATCAACGGCAGAGGCACCAACTAAGGTTGCAAGGATAGCCAAGAAGCGATCCTTTGCAGGCACATTGCGGCCTTCTTCAGTGATGACTTCATCGAATGCGAAATTATCAAACAAAACTTCAAACTCAGGATCAATATAACCTGCTGGGGCTGCAATATCAGGGAACATGCGCTCCGTATAGGCTTGAGCAAATTCAGATTTGGACATAGAAAAACCTCCATAAACAACACTGGTGAAAGCCCAAACGAGCTTTCACCAGCAATAGTTATGTAATTATTACGGCACGAGCCATCAAATTATAATGCTGGGAAAGAGAAGTCAGTACCGTATACTTCTTTCCAAGCAGCCATGAACATATTGAATTCGTTGCTACCAGGTTGGATTTGATATACTTGACCATCTGGGGAGAAACGATATACAGTATGCAAGCTTGGGTGTACAAGATATTTGAACAATGTAGCTTCACCGTATTGGTTATTATGCATGTTAATTACATTAATACCAAATACATAGTTACGGCTACTGTCGATACCTTTGAACTCAGATGCTTTATCGAAGAAATACGTTTCTGTACCATTTGCACTGTTTGGAACCTCTGGGTAGTTAGCCAAACCATTCCAGTTTGCTGCGTTTGCAACGCCACCCACTAATAATGTACCTGCTAATACAAATGCACCTAATAAATTTTTATTCATAATGCTCTCCTTTATGCCTCGAAGGCAAATCACAATCGGGTCATTCTCTCCATGACCTATGTACAATACGCTATATGTATAGTATATCACATTTTTAATAAAATATAGGATATCTTCGATTACAGAATGAATGCATATGAGGTTCTATAAAATTAGCCTTTAGAAGTAGCTGCTGTTCTAGCATTTGCATTATCGATTGCTTCTAGTAATTTATTGAGCAACATACGCATTTGACGCGTTTCTTCTACGTCGAAAATTGGACCTGCTGCTTCAGACAAGCGGCGAGGTATATGAACAGCTTCATCACGTAATGCTTTGCCAGTATCAGTAAGGGTTACCATAACTACGCGTTCATCTTGACGGCTACGTTTACGCTTCAAGAATGCTTTTGCCTCTAATTTCTTTAAAAGCGGTGTTAACGTACCAGAATCAAGGCGCAATACTTGGCCTAATTCTTTAACGGACAAGTCACCATATTGCCACAATGCCATCATTACGATGTATTGAGTATATGTCAAATTTAAAGGATCCAAGTGACTTCGATATGCATTAACAATCTCCTTCGCCACTACATAAAGTGGGAAGCTCAATTGGTTTTCTAATTTCATGTACTCTGCGTCAGGTACGTCTTCTTTATGTTTGTAACCTTCCAGTACGCCAATTTCTGCCATATTCTACCTCCATATGCACACAATAATCTACAAATTAATTGTACACAATTCTACGGCAAGCAGTCAACGTTAAATCCCTACTTTGTACAGATATTTTTAAATTTGTCAATTAATTAATATTTTTTTTGTTATTCGTTAATAATTGTCAACTTCTATAGAATTTATGGGCAAAATTCTTACCATAAAACTGTGAACCTATTAATAAATTTTTTTGATATCTGAATTATGATCACATACCTTTACCCACTTTATAGAACGTTTTAAGACGGCTATAATGATCCAATTCTGTACTGATATTACTATACATTTAACTAAAATGTTAAAAATATAATTTTATACAATTAATATTATAAAAATTATATCTATTTTTGTCAATATGATTAATTCAATAAGATCCTTTAGTAAAAATCTGTCCCCTCCTAGGTCCTCCCTTGTAGTATAATGAAAGAAACTCTATATCAAATTTCATTTGTCATAGGAGGCCCACATGAATACCTTAGAATGTATCAAAACTCGTCATAGTACGCGTAAATTTAAAGCAGATCAAGTATCTCGTGAACTTATCGACCAAGTACTCGACGCTGGTCGTCGTGCCCCATCTGGCGGTAATACACAATTAACACACTTCATGGTCATCACGAACCAAGATGTACTCAATGAATTAGTCACACTTGTACAAGAGGAATACGGCAAAATGCCGATTACAGAAAATACATTGCCTTACATGGTGAACATCATTAAAATGTCTGCGGAAGGCAAGTTTGTATTTAACTATAATGCACCGGTTCTCATCGTACTAGCGAGCCAAGCAAACTACGCGAATAACTTTGCCGATGTATCTTGTGCGATGCAAAACATGATGCTTGCTTGCAATGAACTCGACCTTGGTAGCTGCTGGGTTAACCAAATCCGTCACCTCCAAGACAACGAACGCATCCAAGCTAAAATGCGTGAACTAGGCCTTAAAGAAGGCGAAAAAGTTTATGCGAGCCTTGCATTTGGCTACCCAGACTTACCAAATGGTCTCAACCGCCGCGAAATCGAAGCCAAAGGCTATCCTGTAACCTATATTGATTAATGACAACTAGAAACTACCTATATCATAGTATGATTGCTGTAGCAAATGATTAACTAGGATAAACCTATAGATTCACATATAGTATATAAATATATTCACAATTAATATACAACACAAAAGCGCTATCTATCCCACAACTCTAATTAAGTGTCTATTGGAATAGACAGCGCTATTTTATTGACTTTATTACGTTTTAGCTCATGATGCCCCTTATCAATCAAAACGGTAGATAAATTTTAATTATCCTTCAAACACGCGTTTACGAGCTGCTTTTACAAGGATGGAATTATCATCTTCTACGACGTGGTTAGATTTATAAGCCCAACGTAAAAGTAGTGCAGAGTTCGCTACTACGAGAAGGCTACCGCCGTTGTGAACAAGGGCACCCCATACTGGGGACAATGTACCAATCATAGCCAAGATAATAGCTACAAAGTTCAAAAGCAAGGAGAAGGAAAGGTTGATTTTAATGGTTGTCATCATGCGTTTAGACAATGCTACGAGGTGAGGGATTTCTTTTACATTATCGTTTACAAGAACGATATCTGCTGCTTCTACAGCGATATCACTGCCTACACCGCCCATAGCAATACCTACATCAGACTTCTTAAGAGCAGGCGCATCGTTGACACCATCGCCTACCATGGCTACGATGTTACCTTCTTGTTGCAGTTGAGCCACTGTATTCATTTTGTCTTCTGGCAAGCAATCAGCAATAATATGAGAAACGTTTAAACGCTCACCAATGGTCCTAGCTGTTGTACCATGGTCACCTGTTAACAGAACTGGCATTACATCAAGATCGTTTAAGGACTCAACAACGGCACGGCTTTCACGGCGAACACGGTCAGCTAACGCCACATAACCAGCCAAAATACCATCAACAGCAACGTACACAATGGACGCACCACGGTTCAAGTGGTCATGAACAGCTGCTTTCACGGAGTCCGTAATAGACACATTAGACAAGTTCATCATCGCTTCGTTACCAGCTAATACAGATTTATCCTCTACAGTCGCCGCTAAGCCTTTACCAGGAACCATGCGGAAAGAATCTACGGAATCGAAGCTTTCACCATGGTGAGACGTAAAGCCATTTACAATAGCCTTGCCCAATGGGTGCTCAGATTTAGTTTCCACAGACGCTACCAAGCGATACAATTCATCATTAGACATAGTGCCCACTGTTTCAACAGCAGTCACCTCAGGCGTACCATAAGTCAATGTACCTGTTTTATCAAAGGTCATTGTATCAACCTTTGCCAAACGTTCCATAATGTTGCCGCGGCGCACGAGGAAACCGTGTTGGCTGGCATTGGAAATAGCCGCCATGATTGCTGCTGGCGTAGCCAAAACAAGGGCGCAAGGACAGAATACAACAAGGATAGTTACGGCTCGGATAATTTCACCAGTTACTACATAAGTACCAACTGCTGCTAAGAGCGCAATCACGACGATCCAAGTCGCCCAACGGTCAGCGAGGCTAACGATTTTCGCATTGCCTGGATCTGTAGATTTAACGAGCTTAATCATGCGTTGAATAGAACTGTCTTCGCCCTCTTTGGTTGCAGTCATATCAAACGCACCAAATTGGTTCACCGTACCAGAGAATACTTCGTCGCCAATTGTTTTATCTACTGGCATGGACTCACCAGTCATAACGGATTGATCGATTGCTGTATCACCAGTCAAAATAGTGCCATCTACAGGGATAACCTCGCCTGGCAATACGCGGATTACATCGCCTACTGTTACGATGTCTGCAGGCAACACCTCTTCTTTGCCGTTACGAACAATACGTGCTGTGGTTGGCGTCAATTTAACGAGACGTTCAATGCCCGCTTGCGCTTTAGATACAGTGAACTCTTCCAGCATTGCACCGAGCTGCATGATGAAAGCAATCTCTGCGGCTGCAAATACTTCACCGATGGCTACAGCCGCGATGAGCGCCAAGGATACCAAGAGGTCTGCTTTTACGTCGAACTCTTCGTACATGGCAACCGCCGCACCCCACACGATAGGCAAACCACACAATAGGATAGTGAACCATGCCCAGTCGAATGGTAATCCCAAACGAATGCCTAATAAACTAAATACTACGCCGATACCACCGACTACTAATGTGATCTTTTCCCAATTCAAATCGAACCATTCGGCTACTTTGTTCCACCGTTCCATAATTACCTCCTGTGAAAGCTTATATATAATGATATGTACACATTGGTTGTAGTCTACATACATGCGTCCATGTATATAACACCGTAAGGTAAACATTCTTTCATTTTATATGTTTACCAACTTTTTCCTTTTAGTATACCCATAGGGGTATACCCTATGATTATGTTATACCCCTATGGGTATATTTGTGTCAACAACAAAATATGTACAAATATTCATATATAATTAAAAATACAGGTAAATACTGGATCTATTGAAGTTATATTATTCATGCATGACCACATTACACAAACGCATGAGCAATTATTCATGCGTTTTATGATTGACCTTTACGGTTGGAGATAAAGGACACCAATAACATAAAAAAATCTACAACAAACCGTTGTAGAAATACAAAAATCCCCTAGTAAACTAATTACTAGGGGATTTTATTATATGCAATGCATTTTAATTTATATAACTTACTTTAATTTAAGCCACACACAAAGAGCCGTCTAATACTTTCAAATTATACACGAGACCAAGTCGCGCTAATCCGTGCAACGCCACGGCTGTTACAGGATCTATGAGTCCCAACACGCCAGTACCAATGATGGCAACGTGGAATAGAATGGACACGATGAGCAAGCCCAAATGAGACTGCTTCGCCCCTTTTGAAAGCTCCGATACAGGAGAATTATCATCTACGAGGGAACCCATCATGAGCGCTACTAGAATGAGCTCAAGGGAACATGGACAAAGTACAAGTAACAACGTCACAGTGTGCACGAAATCTTGAGTCAATGCAAAGGAACCCATGGATAGCAACATTACGGCCACAACGATAACGGATGAATAGTTATTGATGCCCTGACGCAATGCTACGAGCTGAGCCGGCATGGCTGGTAACATATCATCATCTAGTGTGTAATGTGCATCACCTGTAATGAGCTGTTCCAAAAAGAAACCAGCATGGACGATAATTCCCACATACGCCGCTGTATGATAATCACCAATGGCGATAAGCGCTACCATAGCGATAACAACGAGGAAATTAGCATGAATCTCTAAATTATCCCAAATACTGTTAACGCTGTTAATGAGCAATGGCAACCCACAGACGATAACCGTGACCCAAGCCAAATCGATGACTGGATGCATCGGCTCCGTGATTAAATCTAATAGTATAAATAAAATGCCAAGCGCCAAAATGGCACCTTGCGTGCGCAAAGAAACTTGCGCGGCTAGTGATTGTAAAAACTTCATATAGACCTCTCTATCAACTAGAACCGGCCTTACTTAATCCGGAAACAAAAATGTACCCATAGGGGTATATCTATGGTGTAACTATTATACATAACATACAAGAAATATACAAATTAAATTTTTCGATGAGTAATAAATGACCTACCCTTAAGAGCTTTAGTTGAAAGCTCTTATTTCTTTATTAGACGTAGAAAGAACAGGTCCCTAAAAACGACTTAGCTCGCTTTGGAGGCTTTTAGGGACCTGTTCTTTCGGTTACCGATATGAAATTAGAGCTTCAACGCCTCAATCCATTCTGCTTCTTTAAAGCCAACGAGAACTTTATCTTTTAGAACCAAGATAGGACGTTTTACTAACATGCCATTAGATGCTAATAAAGCTACTTTTTCTTCTTCGCTAAGATTTGGCAATTTATCCTTTAATTGTTGTTCACGGTAGATCATACCAGACGTATTAAAGAATGCTTTCAAATCTTTGCCAGATTGTGGGTACCAAGCAGCGATTTCCTCAGCTGTAGGATTTTCGGCTTTGATATCACGAGCCGTGTACTTAACTTTATGATCATCTAAGAATTTCTTTGCTTTTTTGCATGTTGTGCATTTAGGGTATTCAACGAATAGCATAGGTTCTCCTTATATCAATATTCAATATTATAACAACTTACTTATATGATAAGTGTACCAAATATATCGAAAATTATCAATATCTTATTGGCAGTCCACAGGCTCTAATGCTTCACAATGCTTAATAGAGGCTAGTGCTTCATCCATACCTGCACTAAGTTTTGCTGTACGTATATCAACATCCATCTGCAAACGTAAAAAATAACCTTCTGAAACACCAAAGTATTTTGCTAGACGCAAAGACGTATCTGCAGAAATAGACCGTGTGCCATTCAATATTTCTTGTATTCGTGAAACAGGCACATGTATATCCTTAGCTAATCTATACGCAGATAACCCTAAAGGTTCCATAAACTCTTCCTTCAATATTTCACTAATGGTAGGTGTAGGAATAAACTTTTCCACAAAAATCCCCTCTCTATCAATGATAATCAACAATTTCTACATCATAAAAGCTATTAATGTCTTTTACTTTAAAACATAGTCTGTATTGGCTATTAATCCGCAAACTATACTGACCAAATCGATCGCCTTGAAGCAATTCCAGTCGATTCCCTGGAGGCCAACGTAAATCTTGTAATGATTCAGCATCATCAAGCAACATTAATTTACGAAGAGCTAGACGTTGTATAAACGGAGAAAATCGTTTAGAAAAGATCTGGTAATAAACTTTTTCTGTGTCCTTATCCTTAAATCCGATAATCATAGAATCTCTCCTTTGATTATACCTGTTAAACAGGTATAATTCAATAATACATACCTGTATAACAGGTATATTAAAAATTAAAATTATCCAGCTAGTAGTTTTGGTAAAAGGTTTCTAGGTAATACCAGTCAAATCCTACTTAGGGAGTGACTCTATTGGTCACCTATTTCGGAACGTAAACATCTACCTAAATCAATCTAATTGAATTAAAGAGTGTCACGAGTTATTTCATTACAAATAGACTTCCAAAAATAAAAAAGACCTATATTTTCTACCACATCATGTCCAAAGTAGACATAAAATGGTCCAAAGAATACAGGTCTTTCAGAAATCTATATTAATTTTTAATGCTATATAATGCTATTCATAATGTTTTTTAGTATTTTCGAAAATACTAGGTATTATGTGATTTAACATTCTTTTACAGCAAGAATGTTAAGCCCATAGCCACGAAGATAGCTGGCAAGAGGTTGGCAATGCGTATTTTACCAGGCCAGATGAGATCGATACCGACGCAGAAGATCAAGATGGACCCAACGTAGGACAGGTTGTCGATAGCGCTCGGTGTCATCAACGGTGCTGCGATATGTGCCATAGCAGTGATAATCCATTGGGTAATACCTACAGGAATAAAGGAGAACAGCGCCCCTTTGCCCATGGAGGATACCATAACCATAACGATGATACCATCGAGGATGCCTTTTAGTAATAGCGTCTGATAATTACCAGTAAGACCGTCTTGAATAGAGCCTAGTACACCCATAGCACCTACGGTAAAGGTAAGCGATGCAGTGATAAAAGCATGGGTAAACTTCGGATCACCGGCGTTACCTGTGCGAGCTTTCACCCAGTCACCAAAGACAGTAATCCAACGATTGAGGTCGATGACCTCCCCAATAATGGCGCCAGCCACCATGCTAATAATCATCAGCATAGGCCCCGTCGTTTGCAGCGTGCCGTTCACGATAACGAGCATATACTGCATAGCGCCGCTCATACCGAGGAGCAGCACGATGATACCGCTCACCATCATGAGCGTCTGTTTTAAATTTTCTTTCATAAACCGACCGAATGCGAGACCGCAAAGGCTGCCGGCTATAATGAGGCCAATGTTAATGGCCGTTCCCAAACCAATCATATATTTCCCTTCTTTAATTGTGAAAGCAACTGTGTTAAATCAAATTTAGTATAGTAACAATGTTAAATCAAATTTAGAATAGCAATGGTATTAAATCATGTTTAGTATAGCAACTATATCGAAATAAATCAATTTATATAGTGTAAAACTAAATTAAACGGCAAAAAGCCTCTATCCACTTAAGGATAGAGGCTTTATGCAGGTTTATAGCGTTTGAGAGAGAAGATTATGAGAGTTCCGCTTTGGAGAGAGAATGTGTTTGTATATAAAGCGGACTGACATATGATGAGTCGCTATCATCTCATCCACATTAGTGTACACCTGATTCTATAGAACAACAAGTTCACCTTTGTAACACCTAATATGCACAAAAATTATTGTTAACTTATAATACAAGCATCAGTTATATGGCACCAATTAACAAGTATACTGAGCAATATAAGCGGTTAAAGTCTACAATCTATTAAGGGCAACAAGATATTTAGTCATTTGACTTATAAAATTTACTATGTTATCAGCCTTCATCGTCCACAGGTAGTCGCACTGTATCTGCACTTTGATTTATCTCTTCAAAGCAAGGACAGTCTTTACCGTGATCGTTGATAAGGCCGCTGGCTTGGAGGTGCGAATAGATCGTAACAGGCCCGACAAACTTGAAGCCTCTTTTCTTTAGGTCTTTGCTAATCCGCGTAGATAAACCGTTCTTAGCGGGCACCTGCCCATCTGGATGCTTGTCATAGATAATGGTCTTGTTATTTGTGAAAGCCCAAATATAATTGCAAAACGAACCAAATTCAGATTGAATACGTTTAAAAGCAGAAGCATTATTAATAATCGCTTCGATTTTTGGACGGGACTTGAGCATACCCTCGGTTTGCATAATCCGGTTGATGTCGCTTTCACTATAAGAAGAGACTGCCTCAATATCAAAATTATCAAAGCAGCCTCGAATAATGTCGCGTTTATTTAAAATAGTAAGCCAGCTAAGGCCACATTGGAGGCTTTCAAGACAAAGATGTTCAAATTGAAGCCTATCATCATGAATTGGTCGGCCCCACTCATGATCGTGGTACGCCTGATACAAAGGCGTCGTCGGCCAGTCGCAAGTTGCCATTACACACCACCATGCGCCCATACGAGGACGTCATACATGAGCGCCACCACGAGGCCCATCAGGAGATGTCCGCCTACGTAAAATGGCACGAGATAATAGATGAATAACAATAGAGAATGCAAGGTTTTGCGGAGCCATACAATCGGTGTAGACGTGCCGCCACCCACCTTGCCGTCGAGCCAGTTATGGACGATGTAAATGGGCGTGCCTAAACGATGAATCCAATCGGGCACACGCACTCTAGGATTTAAGCCAGGGCAATAAAAAATCACGAGCGGCAAAGCCACCGCATCAAGGATGAGCAAGACGGTTAACATCAAAGCAAACAAATCAACTTCGCCTTCCCACGTGAGAGGATGTGCTACAAAACGAGCGCCCCACAAATAGGCTTTGTATACGATATACGGTTCTAATAGCCATAATAAGGGCTTCACTACACTCATGGGACTACCTACGCCAAACATAAAATAATAAAAACTACGCATTTGCGTAGTCGTTTGATATATACAACGTTCCGATCGCATCGACTAAATAGTAAGAACTACCTAGATTTTCTTAACGAAAAACTAGTTTACACACACAATTTTTAGTCCTTTTATACATCGATTTCTATACTAATATTATATCAGATTTTGGCCTTTTTGTGGGGGTAAAATTAACAAAATTTTGCTAAAATATACAATTTATAGTAGTTATCAATACAAGAACCCACTATATAAGCCATTCCTCACCATCACCTCATATATACTTATTTTTCATCAAATTTATGACTTATTTTGATAAATCAAACGGCAAAAAAGCAGCCACTAGGGGCTGCCTTTTTTGTATGCCAAAATTGGTTTGGCTATATTTTGTTTTGATCTGTAAGCTATATTGATTAATCTAGAACCTATTTCTCTATAGCCTCAACTACTTCGCCGATGTACATATAGTGTGGTTCCCAACGATCTTTACCAACTTGAGTATACATAGACGGATTCGCTGCATAATATTCCTTTACGTTATCTGCCAAATGTGCTTCATCAAATTGATGTTCATACAGTTTTTTACATACAAATGTTAAATCTGCTTCTTTGAAGGTCACTCCATCGCCTGCTGCCACTGGTGTTAAACCAGAGTTAGCAACCTTATCTTCGTCGCGGCCCGAATGAGAACCTAAGTAACCAAGAGCCTTACGTTGGCTTTCAGGGAAGAAACTAACTGTAAAGGTATCGTATTTCGCCATGAATTCTTGTGTATAACGAGCTGGATGAATGTACACGGTCACCGTGGACATGTCGCCGCCATTAGGCCCCCATACGTTGCCCATACTGCCCCAGCTAACTGTACAAGTATTAAAATCATCAAGCGTGCCTGCTGTAACAAGAGCCCAACGCTCCTCAAACATGGTAAAAGCCTTATAATCCTTCGTTTCAAATGGTTTCATAATGACCTCCAAACATAGAATTTACTTAACAACAGTCTCATCAAAATGTTCTTTATACACTTCATAATACACCGCATCAGCAATATCGTAAAACTCTTTATTTCGTGAATCTTTCACAACTGGTCTGCGCAAAAAGGCGCCTCGATCGATAGGCCTAGGCGTTCCATCAAATCCAAAACGACTGATTTCCTCTTCATCGCGCACAATACCTGGATTCGACCACATATCTTCATTCATAGTCGCATCCGCATCAGTATTAACGGTTGCTGTTCCTTGCTGTTGAGCTCGATAGGCCTTACTAGCTGCGGAATTA
>NZ_CAKPTN010000032.1 GCF_934190855.1 uncultured Veillonella sp.
GCTCAAATTGGTTCCTTTATTCCTGCCCGTGAAGCATCTATTTCACCTGTAGATCGAATCTTTACTCGCGTAGGTGCTAGTGATGATATTTCTACTGGTCAAAGTACGTTCATGGTAGAAATGAAAGAGGTAGCCTATATTTTAGAAAATGCTACGCATAACAGTTTAATCATCTTAGATGAAATTGGTCGTGGTACGAGTACCTTTGATGGATTAAGTATTGCCCAAGCTGTAGTAGAGCATATTTGCAAACATATTCACGGCAAGACATTATTTGCTACCCATTACCATGAGTTAATCTGTTTAGAAGAAAGCTATAGTAAATTAAAAAATTATACTGTAGCAGTAAAAGAAAAAGGTAAGGATGTTGCCTTCTTGCGCCGTATTATTAGAGGTGGTGCAGACCGTAGCTATGGTATTCACGTAGCTAGATTGGCAGGCTTACCGAATTCTGTATTGAAACGGGCAGAAGTAATTTTGGAATCCTTAGAAGACCAAAGTCATGATGCTAGTGATTTACACAATCGTGTTATTGGCGGTCAACCTACTAATGTGGTTAAACCGACTACAAAACAAGTCAGTGATTCACCACTAGGCAATCTATTTACTCATTCAGTAGTCGATAGTCTGCTAGAAGTAGATGTGATGAGCATGACACCTATTGAAGCACTAAACAAATTATATGAACTACAAGAGGAGGCTCGTAAAGGAGGCGGGAAATAATGGCAACCATTCATGTATTGGATGAAACCACAATTAATAAAATAGCTGCTGGCGAAGTTGTGGAACGTCCCGCATCAGTTATCAAAGAGCTCATTGAAAACTCTATTGATGCATCCGCCACTAATATTGAGGTTGAAATTGGCGATGGCGGTGTATCCTATATGCGGATTACTGATAATGGTATCGGTATGACGGAGGAAGATGCTCGCCTGGCGATTTTGCGTCACGCCACCTCTAAAATACAACAGGTAGAGGATTTATTTGATATCGCTTCTCTCGGCTTCCGTGGTGAAGCATTGGCTAGTATTGCTTCTGTATCTCATTTTTCCTTGACGACACGTAAATCAGACTCTGATTTAGGAACCCGTATTACTGTAGATGGTGGTACTTTTACCGATTGTATTCCTTACGGGGCTGCACCTGGTACGACAATTGAGATTAGAGATTTGTTCTATAATACGCCAGCCCGTCGTAAATTCTTGAAAACAGAACGTACAGAATCGTCTAAGATTCAAGATATTGTAGGAAAACTTGCCCTTAGTAATCCACATATTTCTTTTAAACTCATCGTAGATGATCGGGTAGCTATCATTACACCTGGAAATGGCAACATCGGAGATACAGTAGCTGCTCTATATGGATATAAAACTAAGGATGATATTTTTTCTGTTGCTTATGAAAGTGACTCTATCTACATTGATGGTGTAGTGAGTAAACCAACACTTCTTAAAAGTACGAGAATTTGGCAGACTATTATCGTTAATAACCGGGTTATTTCTGATAAAACCATAATGAAGGCTATAGATAATGCATACCATGCACTATTGCCGAAAAATGGTCATCCTTTAGTAGTTCTAAATATTACTGTTCCTGCTGAGATAGTTGATATTAATGTTCATCCTCGTAAGAGTGAAGTAAAATTCTCTGATGATAAGATTATATTTAAAGCAGTTTACCACGGAATTTTAAATGCTCTAAATAATCCTCTCCATGAGCGATATGAGAGAGAGTCATCCTCTTATATGACTGGCGCAACTAATATTGGAGCTGACTACCATAGTAGTGATACTCATAGAAATAGTAATGACATAAATACTGATAGTAACGCTACCTCTAATAGTTTTAGTTCTGAAGGTACTCCATCTTATCATGGTAATAATACGTATGATTCCTATAGAGCACCTTCTGTAGTACAAGATGAGATGCAGTCTGCTGAACATATAGCAACAGCGGTAGATTTTGATAAGGTCTTTGGTGGTCGCCGTACAAAAGGGTACGAAGTCATGCGTAGTGAAACTACGCAGTTTGTAGAGAACCTTAAAACTAAAGGGTACACACCACCTGCGCCAAAGGCAACTTATGAACAGTCTTCCTTTAGAGATGAAAGTTTTGATGCTGTCCCTACCGAATATACTAGTTATACAAAAGAGGACGTTGAGAGATTTAAGTCCTTAGCTCAAGATATTCGGGAAGATAATATAGAGGAACGTACGATTCAAAACTCTGGATTCTTACCGATGGGACAAGTTGCGTCTTGTTATATTTTGGCTAAAAAGGGTAATGACCTCTACATAATAGATCAACATGCGGCCCATGAACGTGTGCGTTATGATAAGTTATGTAAGTCTTCTGAGTCTATCCCAATGCAATCTATTTTGGTCCCTCAATATAGCGAGGCTACTGATGATGAAATGAATTTAGTTGAGGAAGAACGAGAAACCTTACTTGATCTTGGCTTTGATGTAGAGTTAGGTGGTCCTACTAAGATAAAATTAGTGGGAGCTCCTGTAGATCTAGTAGAGTCAAAGGCTTTTGAAATTCTTCAATACGTATTTTCTTACTTGCATGAACATCAACAGCCTACTAAGGCTCAGTTACGTCATGAAATGCTAGCCTATGCATCTTGTAGAGGTGCCATAAAGGCAGGACATAATTTAAACATGTATCAAATGACTACCTTAATTGAGGATTTATTTAGTACTGAAAAACCATACGTATGTCCTCATGGTCGTCCAACGATTATTAAGTTTACACCTGATGAATTAGGTAAATTATTCTTACGGTCTTAATATGAATATTTTAACAACAGCTCAAAAATCTAATGAGGCCATTCAAGAGGAAGCCAAAGCGTTGGCTTCCTCTATGCATATGACCTATATAAAACGTGGAAAAACATCTATACCGGCATTATTTAGAGAACATCAATGTGAATATATTGCAGTTCTTTCAGGATCTGGATTAACCATCCACTTTCCTGAAAATAAACAACATAGCTTTCATCTTTCTATGGCACAACTACGTATATTACGTATAGAACGTGGTGAAGGAGATCATCTAGTTAATGCTGTTCAAACTATTCTGGATAAAAAAGGCATACTTGATGGACAGCAGTTTATATTTCTCGACTCTACTATAGGCCTAGCTAGTGATAGCATTATTGTTAGTTATGCTTTTCCTAATGTAGAGATACAAGGGTTAGAAGGTTCGTTTCCTATATGGCTTGCTACTTCCTATGGATTGGCTCATTATATTCATAGTGAGGATAGTGTAACAAATGCATTACGCCGTATTCAGGTACAACATGATACCTTTGAAAACTATTTACCAAATCAACCAGATAATAGTATTGATATTATTTATTTTGATCCTATGTTTGAAGTTCCTGTAGAGGATAGTCCTCAATTCAAACCTCTTCGAGGACATACTGTGGAAAGTCATATAGATGATAAAATCATGGCACAGGCTATGCGTGTTGCCTCATATGGTGTTATTATTAAAGAACGACCGTTTAGTTCGGTCTTTCAGAAATATCCACCGCATAAATGGGTGGGCGGAAAATATAGTCGAATAGGCTATGGTGTATATATAAAGGAGTTAATGTGAATCCCTTAATTACCATCGTTGGACCTACAGCGGTGGGCAAAACAGATCTTACCTTGGATTTAGCAGAACAGCTACGTGCTGAGGTTATTTCTGGTGATGCTTACCAAGTATATAAACAACTCAATATTGGTACCGCTAAACCATCTGTGGATGAACTTAACCGAGTAAAGCATCATCTTATCGATATATTAGAACCAAATGATTCATATTCGGTATCTATTTTCCAAGATCAAGCTAAAGAGATAATTACGAGGTTAAAAGATAGAAATATTTTACCTATTCTGTCTGGTGGTACAGGCCTCTATGTTCAATCATTATTAGAAAACTATAACTTTAATGATGTTAAGCCTGATGAAAGTCTTCGAGCAGATCTTGATGAGCTATATGATACTAAAGGTATTGAAGGCTTACGCGACTATGCTTTCACATTAGGTAAAGAACATAATATAGAAATTCAATATAGTGATAAACATCGTTTGTATCGAGCTATTGAGATATTGCATCATGGTGATGTAGATTCATTACGTAATCAAACGAAAGATGGTATATCCTATAAAGGTCCTGTCATAGGTCTTATGAGAGATCGTGATAAGTTATATGAACGCATCAATCTACGTGTTGATATGATGTTTGATGCAGGTTTGATTGAAGAAGTAGAGCAACTTGTTAAGTCTGGAGTAAATCCAGACTGCCAAGCTTTTAAGGGGATTGGTTATAAAGAGGTTGTAGAATATATGAATGGTGGTATTACCCTTGATGAATGTCGTGATTTAATCAAGAAGAATACACGACATTTTGCGAAGCGCCAAATTACTTGGTATAAGCGGATGTCATATATTGAATGGATTCATATTGATAGTAATACATCTAAAGATTTTATATTTAATAAAGCTATGGAATTAATTCGTAGAGAAGGATTAGCATGACATTAGAAGAAATACGTAGTAAAGCCCTTGAAATGGCTGAACCTGAATTTAAAAAGTTTGAACCTATTGCATTGGCCAATACAAAAAAGGTATTAGAAGCCTTTAAAGAATGCCAAGTATCTGATTATCATTTTACAGGTACTACTGGATATGGATATAACGATGTAGGACGTGAAAAATTAGATGAAGTATTTGCCTATGTATTTAAAGGTGAAAAAGCTATCGTACGGCCCCATTTTGTTTCTGGTACTCATGCACTAGCAACAACGTTGATTTCTTTAATGGGGAATGGTTCAAAAGGTACTGAATTTATTTATGCAGTAGGGGCTCCTTATGATACGATGCAATCCGTAATTGGTGCTGCTCGTGAAGTGCGTGGCTCTCTTGTAGAAAAAGGGTTTACCTATACTGAGGTGCCTTTAAAAGAGAATACCTATGATGTAGAAGCCATTGCTAAGGCAGTTAATGATAATACACGAGTAGTAGTTATTCAACGCTCTCGCGGCTATAGTACGCGTGAGCCATTATCCATTGCCGATATTAAGATCATTGTAGATGCTGTAAAAGCTAAAAATCCTAATACTATTTGTTTTGTAGATAATTGCTATGGCGAATTTACAGAGTTACAAGAACCATTAGAAGCTGGTGCCGATATTATGGCGGGCTCTCTTATTAAAAATGCTGGTGGCGGTTTAGCACCAACTGGTGGCTATATTGTAGGTCGTGAAGACTTAGTTGAAGATGCAGCGTACGAACTCACTGCTCCAGGACTTGGCGATCATATGGGCTCCTATGCTCCTGGTTATCGCTTGTTCTTCCAAGGTTTATTTATGGCACCTCACGTAGTCTTACAAGCTCTTAAAGGTGCCGTATATACGGCTGCAGTAGGTGAATTGTTAGGCTATGAAGTATTTCCTAAGGTAAATGCTGATCGCTATGATTTAATCCAAGCTATCAATCTAAAAAATGGAGAAGAAATGGAGCATTTCTGTGTAGGCATGCAAGCATATTCTCCTGTAGATGCCCACGTACATCCAATTCCTGGTGATATGCCGGGCTATGAAGACAAAATCATCATGGCCGGCGGTACCTTTGTACAAGGCTCCTCCATTGAATTAAGTGCAGATGGTCCTGTTCGTCCTCCATATACGATTTTCATGCAAGGTGGCTTAGTATTTGAACATTCTATGCTCGGTATTCTAGGTGCTGCTGAAGAGCTTTTAAAACATAGATAATGCATTGAATCCCTTTTGTTACAAGAAAGGGATTCTTTTTATTTCAAATCTTTTCAATGTACCTAATTCTAGGCTATAATATAAGTTGCTATAATTTTATAGCAATACTACTCGGACTTTTACACCGAACTAGTGTTTTTACACGTCAGGCTTTCACCCTGATTAGTTTTATGATCAAGAGATCATTAAAAGGAGAAAGTATGGAAAAAGTTATCGCTGTAGCTATGAGTGGCGGCGTAGACAGTTCTTTAACTGCTGCAATGCTACTAAAACAAGGCTATAAAGTATTTGGTATTACCCTATGGTTATGGGTGAGTGGTACACCTTATGATGAGGTACCTCTTGCTGTAACAGATGCTAAGAAGATGTGTGATTTTCTTGGTATTGAGCATCATGTTATCGATGCTCGCGATGTATTCTACGAGAATGTAGTAGATTACTTCGTAAAAGAATATGCCTATGGTCGTACACCAAATCCTTGTGTATTTTGTAACAAGAATATCAAATTTGATTTGATGCTCAATCGTGCTCTTGAACTTGGTGCCACACATATGGTTACAGGTCATTACGCACAAGTTAACTTCAATGAAGAAACAGGTTTATATGAATTACATAAAGGCGTTGATCCAACAAAAGATCAAAGCTATGTTATGTACAATATGAACCAACGTATTTTGAGTCATCTCATGTTCCCGCTAGGTGGTCAATGTAAGACAGAAACACGTAAATTAGCTGCTGAATATGATTTACCAGTAGCTAAGAAACCTGATAGCGTAGATATTTGTTTCTTGCCTCATGGAAACTATCAAAAGCTTGTGGTAGAAGAAATGAAGGGGAAACCTAAGACCGGTAATATCGTTACCGAAGATGGTGAGGTATTAGGTAAGCATAACGGCTTATTTAACTACACTATTGGTCAACGTAAAGGTCTTGGTATTGCGTACAAGCACCCATTATATGTTATTGGTTTTAATGGTGACCGCAATGAGGTCATCGTAGGTCCTAATGAACGACTCTTTACAAATCGTATGATTTGTAAGTTCTATAACTTCTTAGATGACACGATTCATAAAGAATTAAAGGCGGAAGGTAAGATTCGCTATGCCGCAAATCCTTCTCCTTGTACTGCTCGTATCTTAGACGATGATACGATGGAGGTTATCTTTGAAGAACCACAACGGGCTATCACACCAGGTCAGTCCGTAGCCTTTTATAATGGCACTCAGTTATTAGGAGGTGCTGTTATCGATCGCGTATGTTAGAAAGGAGAATACAAGTTCTTTGAACTTGTTTACATAGTATGTCAACGAAAAAGATTCGAAACTTCTGTATTATAGCTCATATTGACCATGGTAAATCTACCATTGCCGACAGATTAATTGAATATACTGGCACATTACAAAAACGTGAAATGGAAGCTCAAGTTTTAGACTCCATGGATTTAGAACGGGAACGTGGTATTACTATTAAAGCGCAATCTGTTCGTATTTTGTATAAAGCACAAGATGGTGAAGAATATATCTTGAATCTCATCGATACTCCAGGCCATGTGGATTTCAGCTATGAAGTATCTCGTTCTCTTGCAGCTTGTGAAGGTGCATTGCTTGTAGTAGATGCGGCACAAGGTGTAGAAGCACAAACGTTGGCAAATGTGTATCTCGCTTTAGAACATGACCTTGAAATCATTCCTGTTATTAACAAAATCGATTTGCCTTCAGCAGATCCTGATCGAGTTAAACAAGAAATTGAAGATATTATTGGTTTAGATGCATCAGAAGCAGTATTATGTTCTGCTAAATCTGGCATTGGTATTCCAGATATTTTGGAAGCTATCGTAAATAAGGTGCCTGCACCGCCAGATAAATCTAATGAACCAACAAGAGCATTGATTTTTGATAGCCGCTTTGATGCGTATAAAGGTGCTATTGCTTATGTACGTGTAAAAGAAGGTACTATTAAAGCAAAAGACACAATCCGTATGATGCATGATAAAAAGGATTTTGATGTAACAGAACTTGGTATCTTTACACCAAATCTCGTGCCTGTTCAGGAATTACCATGTGGTTCTGTAGGTTGTATTGCAGCTAGCATCAAAAATGTAAAAGATTGCCACGTAGGTGACACTGTAACATTGGCTAATAATCCTGCAACAGAGCCTTTACCTGGTTATCGCAAGGCTGTATCTATGGTATATTGTGGTCTTTATCCAACAGAATCTAAAGATTATGAAAATCTTCGTGATGCATTAGAAAAATTACAGCTGAATGATGCTGCCTTAGAGTACGAAGCAGAAACATCGTTGGCGTTGGGCTTCGGTTTCCGTTGTGGTTTCCTTGGATTATTACATATGGATGTCATTCAAGAACGTTTAGAGCGTGAATATAATTTGACGCTTATTACGACAGCTCCATCTGTAAACTACAAGGTATATAAAACAAATGGAGAAATGCTAGAAGTTGATAATCCGGCTAAATTGCCACCTCCAACAGAAATCGATTACATTGAAGAACCTTATGTTAAGGCTACTACAATCGTACCTAAAGATTTTGTAGGTACTATCATGGAGCTATCCCAAGATAAACGCGGTGAATACCAATCTATGGAATACTTAGATGAAACTAGAGTATCCGTTGTATATCACTTGCCTTTGAGTGAAATTATTTATGACTACTTCGATAAATTGAAATCTGCTACAAAAGGTTATGCTTCTCTTGACTATGAATTGATTGGCTATAAACAATCTCCAATGGTTAAGATGGATATTCTTTTGAATGGTGAGCCAGTGGATGCGTTGTCTATTATCGTACATAAGGACCGTGCTGCAACACGTGGACGTGCATTAGCGGAAAAATTAAAAGAACTTATTCCTCGTCAAATGTTTGAAATTCCTATTCAAGCAGCGGTAGGCACAAAAATTGTGGCTCGTGAGACTGTAAAAGCTTGGCGTAAAGACGTTTTAGCGAAGTGTTACGGTGGTGATATTTCTCGTAAACGTAAATTGCTAGAAAAACAAAAAGCTGGTAAGAAACGTATGAAGGCTGTGGGCTCCGTAGAGATTCCACAAGAAGCATTTATGGCTATTCTCAAGGTTGAGGACTAATATAATGAATACAGATTCTAATATCCTGAATCTGTCTACACTTGGGGATATGGGCTTGTATGTCCATATCCCTTTTTGTAAACAGAAATGTATGTATTGTGATTTTCCAGCCTATCAAAATTTACAAGATTATTACGAAACTTATGTCTATGCATTAGTACAAGAAATGGATCTGTGGGTCTTGGAACATCCAGAATCTAAATCTAAACCTATTGATACCATTTACTTTGGTGGCGGTACACCTACTGAATTATCAATTCAACAGTTACAGATGATTGTAGATAAAATCAAAAATACTTTTACTATTACTGACGATTGTCATATGACTATAGAGTCTAATCCTGGTGAAGTAGATCTACAGTATCTTACTAAGTTAGTTAAACTAGGTTTTAATCGTATTAGTTTTGGTGTTCAAACCTTTGATGATAAGGCGCTTACCATGCTGCATCGCAGTCATAATGGGGGAAAGGCTAAACAAGCTGTTTATGATGCTAAAGAGGCAGGCTTTACAGATATCAATATTGATTTAATTTATGGTTTGCCACGACAAACCTTAGAGGATATTCAACATAATTTAGATATTGTAAAAGCCTTACCGATTAATCATATTTCTACGTATGGACTTCAAGTTGAGGTAGGAACTTATCTATATCATTTAGTACAAAAGAACTTGATCTCTATTCCTAGTGAAAGTATAGATGAGTCAATGTATGATACGATGATGGCTGGTTTAAAAGAACTAGGATTTGAGCGATACGAGATTTCAAATTTCGCGAAGGGTAATTCCTACAGTCGTCATAATTTAAAATATTGGCATTACGTAGACTATTTAGGTTTTGGTGCTGGTGCTCATTCTTTCTATAATGGTATTCGGCGAAGTAACAATCGCAATGTAATGCCTTATATACAAGCCGTAGATCGATATACTATGCCCACTATCGATACGGAGACTATTACTGTAGAGCGAGCACAAGAGGATTTTTGCTTCTTAGCACTTCGCACTAAGTGGGGCCTTGAGGAGAAAAAATTTGAGAACAGATTTAATGTATCTGTTCATACTTTATTTGGCACTATATTAGAGGATTTAGTTACTAAAGGTTTATTAGAATATGAAAATGGTAGTTATCATTTAAGTTCTGAAGGGGCCAAACATGGTAACTATGTATTTAGTCAATTTATTCGTGAGTAATTTCTCACAGTCTCTCAAAATCTAATATGTTAGTATAAATAGGATGATGATGAATAAGCATGCTAGATTTGAGGAGGAATGATGAAGACATCGGTAATTTTACACGGTTTACATAACGAATTTACTTTAGACCAAATGAAGGCATGCATAGAATTAGCTGAAAAATATGGTGGATCTTTCCGCCATGTAGTAACAGGTTTACAAATTACAGGCATTGAAAAAGACGATAAAGAACAACTTATCTCAGAGTTACCCGAAGGTGTAACTACTGTTGTTCATAGAGGCGTAAATTCTTTAATTGCCTGCGTAGGTAAGGGCTATTGTAAAAATGGCCAAATGGAAACGAAAGAATTGGCTGATTATGTGGAGAGAAAACATTACGGCCGAAAAACATCACATAAGTGTAAAATTGGCATTAGTGGATGTGGTCGTAATTGTCCAGATGCAATGGTAAAAGATATTGCCTTTATTGGCACCTCTCAAGGTTATATGCTTGCTGTTGGTGGTAATACAGGTATTAATCCTGAAGCTGGCATAATTTTAGCTAGAAATCTTACCGTAGAACAATCTAAAAAAGCTGTTGATATTCTCGTTGATTGGTACGCAGAGCATGGTCAACCACGTGAGCGCATGGGGAAACTATTAGCTAGATTAGGTAATCCACTGGAAGGTGTAGAGCTATAATTATTTAGTTCTAATAGTAGTAAAATATTATAATCAAATATTTACGAGATTTTATTAAAGATAATAATTTAATATCATATAAATAAAACAACAGCCACAGCGGATTTTCGCTGTGGCTGTTGTTCATAAAGAAGAATATTAAAACACTTATACTATTTTATATGTTTACTAAATTTATTAATTAGAATAAATCAATATAATTAATAAATTTGAAATATGACATAAAGTGAGATAGTATAAGTGTTTTCTTATTGTTACACTTTGATTTTTTGACTATTTAATCAAAAATATAGAATTGTCTTTTTGACTAAATAGATATTATTTGACTTTTTCGGTATTTTTTCGCTTGACAATTTTTACCAATGTGATAATATTATACATGCGATTAGCACTCAAAGTTTATGAGTGCTAACAAGAGGTGTCATTATGGATGAAAGAAAACAGCGCATCTTGCGAGCCATAATTGAAGACTACGTTAAATCCGCAGAACCTGTAGGATCTCGAACGATTGCTAAGAACTATAATCTTGGTATCAGTCCTGCTACGGTGCGAAATGAAATGTCCGATTTAGAGGAATTAGGCTATTTAGAGCAACCTCATACATCGGCTGGACGTATTCCTTCAGCTAAGGGCTATCGCTTATATGTTGATTCCATGTTGAGTCAACAACCTGTTCCATTACAGGATGCTGAAAAAATTGAAATGTTATGGAAACATTCCAACGGATCGACAAGTGAACTTTTCTTAAATATGGCTAAACTGCTTTCACAAGTGAGCCATAGTATGAGTTTATTCCTAGCTCCAGCTCATGATAGAGCATTAATTAAATACATTCATGTATTACCGCTAGATAGTCATCAAGCCATTATGGTAGTTATTACCGAAACAGGTGCACTCGATAATGAGTTGATGTACTTTGGTGAAAGTGTTTCACCAGAGCTTTTACAAAGTCTAGCCATACAATTTAGCAACGCATTACAGAATGTAAGTATTGGTCATGTAACGGCTGAAGCACTAGGAAGCTTATTGATTCATATGGAAGGTCCGCAGGGGATTTTATTAATCCTGTCGGAAACATTATTACGAGCTATTAATAAACGTAAGTTGTTCTATTCGGTAGGTACCACAGAGTTGTTAAATCAACCAGAATTTAAGTCTGTTGAAAAGGTACAACCCTTGCTTTCATTAGTGGAAGAACAAAATCAATTGGGACAGTTATTAAAAGATGATTCACCAACACCAGTTAAGGTTAAGATTGGTATAGAGAATGAAACTGAAGCACTTCAATCGATGAGTGTGGTACAAGCTGATTTTACTCATCAAGATCAGCCTATAGGAACTCTTGCTATTCTAGGGCCAACACGAATGGAATACGGGCGAATTATTGGCATGCTATCTCATATGAAACATATAATGGAAACTATGGTAAAAGAACAAAATAGAAAGGGCATATAATGGCTGAAGAACAAGACATTAAACAAGAAACGGTTGATGAAACAGTAGATACTACGAATGTAGAGGAAACAACTGTGGAAGCAACTGAAGAAGTTGTGGCTGATGCTGCTCAAGTGTTAGATGAGCTTAAAGCCGACTTTGATAATCGCTATAAGCGTTTACAAGCAGACTTTGAAAATTTCAAGCGTCGTACTAACCAAGAAAAAGAGCAACTTGCAGGATATGTTAAAGGGGATGTACTTACAGATTTACTTCCTGTATTAGATAACTTTGAACGAGCTGTTCAAAGTCCAGCAGAAGGTGATGCTAAGGTATTCCTTGATGGATTTATCATGATTCATCAAAACTTGATGGCTATGTTATCTAAACATGGTTTAGCCGTTATCGATGCGGTTGGTAAACCATTTGATCCAAATTTCCATCAAGCAATTATGCGAGTGCCGTCAGATGAATATGAATCTGATACGGTATGTGAAGTATTGCAAACTGGCTATACTGTTGATGGTCGTTGTATTCGTCCAGCAATGGTAAAAGTTGTTGAATAGATTATAAGGTTTTAGGAGGCATATATTATGGCAAAGGTAATTGGTATTGACTTAGGTACTACAAACTCTTGTGTTGCGGTTATGGAAGGCGGCGAGCCTACGGTTATTACTAACCAAGAAGGCGCTCGTACAACTCCTTCCGTTGTAGGTTTTGCAAAAAATGGCGAACGTTTGGTTGGTCAATTGGCTAAACGTCAAGCTGTATCTAATCCAGAAAACACAATCATTTCTATTAAACGTCACATGGGTACTGACTACAAAGTAACTGTAGAAGGTAAATCTTATACACCACAAGAAATTTCTGCTATGATTCTTCAAAAAATCAAAGCTGATGCAGAAGCTTACTTGGGCGAACCTGTAAAACAAGCTGTTATTACAGTTCCTGCATACTTTACAGATGCTCAACGCCAAGCTACTAAAGACGCTGGTGCGATTGCTGGTCTTGAAGTACTTCGTATCATCAACGAACCTACAGCAGCTGCTCTTGCATATGGTGTAGATAAAGATGAAGACGGTAAAGTTCTTGTATTTGACCTTGGTGGTGGTACATTCGACGTATCTATCCTAGAACTTGGTGATGGCGTATTCGAAGTATTGGCAACATCTGGTAATAACCATCTTGGTGGCGATGACTTCGACCAACGTATCATGAACTACCTGATTGAAGAATTCAAAAAAGAAACTGGTATCGACTTATCCAATGATAAATTAGCTGATCAACGTTTAAAAGAAGCTGCTGAAAAAGCAAAAATCGAATTGTCTGGTGTAGCAAGCACAAACATCAACTTGCCATTCATCACAGCTGATGCTACAGGTCCTAAGCATTTAGATGTAACATTAACTCGTGCAAAATTCGAAGAATTGACTGCTGACTTGGTACAAGCTACAATCGAGCCTACTCGTAAAGCTATGCAAGATGCTGGTCTTTCCGCTTCTGATATCGATAAAGTATTGTTAGTAGGTGGTTCTAGCCGTATTCCTGCAGTACAAGATGCTATTAAAAAAGTATTGGGTAAAGAGCCAACTAAAAACGTTAACCCAGACGAATGTGTTGCTA
>NZ_CAKPTN010000033.1 GCF_934190855.1 uncultured Veillonella sp.
GCCTAACGCTATTGCAGATACCAAATCCACATTTAACTTAAGTGCATTTGCAATACTTATTGCAATTTGTTCAACCTCTAAAGGATGAGTTAATCTAGTTCTATGATCCCCTTCACGAGTAGCAGAAATAACTTGGGTTTTATCTTGTAATCTACGAAATCCACCTGTATACAGAATTTTATCTCTTTGTCTTCTAAGGTCCGTACGATATGTCTCTTCTAATCTATCTGATGCTTCTTCTACATCCGAGGTTTTATGTTGAGTTATCTTTTTATATCCATAATCACCGATATTAGAATTGAATATGCGCTCTAAATCTTTACTTTTAAGTGGAATATTTTCTCCCATTTGAACCCCCATACATAATCACAAAAATTTACTATAGTTTAAACACAAAAAACTTAAAGATAAATATTCTTATAAATACATTTTATTACTTTTTTTCAATAAAGCAACCATTCTGTTAATAACTAGTATTTCTATAAAACTATTTAAATTTATCCTCCATATAAAATTCACAAATTACAAGATAGAATTAACTTAATCGAATAAAAGTAGAGCCTTATAAATTAAATATTTATAAGGCTCTAAATTCTGTATTAAATTAAGTTTTATTCCCACTCAATTGTTGCAGGTGGTTTAGATGTAATATCGTATACGATACGGTTGATGTGTTGTACTTCGTTTACGATACGACGGGAGATTGTGTCCAATACGTCGTAAGGGATGCGTGCCCAGTCAGCAGTCATGAAGTCTGTTGTTGTTACGCCACGCAATGCCAATGTGTAATCGTATGTACGGAAGTCACCCATAACGCCTACAGTGCGTGTAGATGTTAATACTGCAAAGTATTGGTTGATGCTACGATCAAGACCAGCTTTTGCAATTTCGTCACGGAAGATATAGTCCGCATCACGCAAGATATCGAGTTTTTCCTTAGTGATTTCACCCATTACGCGGATAGCAAGACCAGGGCCTGGGAATGGTTGACGCCATACGAGGTAATCAGCCAAACCTAATTCAGAACCAAGTTCACGCACTTCGTCTTTGAAGAGGTTACGCAATGGTTCGATAAGGCCTTTGAAGTCTACAACTGCAGGCAAGCCGCCTACGTTGTGGTGAGATTTGATAACTTCCGCTTCGCCAGTACCGGACTCAATAACGTCAGGGTAGATTGTACCTTGTGCTAAGAAGTCAACGGAACCGATTTTACGACCTTCGTCTTCGAATACGCGGATGAATTCTTCGCCGATAGCTTTACGTTTTGCTTCTGGATCTTCAAGACCAGCCAATTTATCTAAGAAACGTTTTTCCGCATCCACACGGATGAAATGCATGCCAGAATCTTTGAAAGCTGCTTCAACTTCATCGCCTTCGTTTTTACGCATCAAACCATGGTCAACGAAGATACAAGTCAATTGGTCGCCTACAGCTTTAGAGATAAGGGCTGCTGCAACGGAGCTATCTACACCGCCAGACAATGCCAACAATACTTTGCCATCGCCTACAGTGTTACGGATTTCTTCAATAGCAGTTTTCGCATAGTTTGCCATTGTCCATGTGCCTGTGAAACCACATACTTCGTACAAGAAGTTGTGAAGCATTTCTTTACCATGTTCAGTGTGCAATACTTCTGCATGATATTGCATAGCGTATAATTTACGCTCTTTGTTTTGCATAGCTGCTGCAGGGCAGTCTTTTGTATGCGCAATAATTTCGAAACCTTCAGGTACTCTAGCTACATAGTCAACGTGGGACATCCAAACAACTTGGTCTTCGTCCAAGCCTTTGAATAGTGGAGATGTAGTGTCCACTTTAGTAGGTGTTTTACCGAACTCACGGTTATCGGCAGATTTAACTTCGCCGCCCAATGTATGCGCCATAAATTGCATACCATAGCACATGCCAAGAATAGGAATACCAAGTTCAAAAATCTCTTTTTCGATTTTTGGAGAGTTTTCTTCATATACGCTGTTCGGACCGCCTGTGAAGATGATACCTTGCGGCTTTAATTCTTTAATTTTTTCCAGCGCTTTGTTGTATGGATATACTTCGCAGTATACGTGATTTTCACGAACACGGCGCGCGATCAATTGGTTATATTGACCACCAAAGTCAACAACAATTACAAATTCCTTGTTTTCCATGCCTTCCTCCATATGCATCTTTGTGAAAGTATATTCACTATTATTTATGCCCATACATTTCTGTATTGGGGAGCGCGTTTTTTCGAGCAAAACGCGATTTTTTCATTACAGTTTATTATACCATACGAAGTATATGGACTCCATAGATTCCGTATGAAAATTATAAACAAGTTTTTAATGTTCGGGTTTTTAAAACTCTTAAGGTTCAGATTTATAACCTTCCGAAATATTACTATTACACTTTGGAGTCTCCCGATTTCTGACTACTACTCTTTTGAGTCTCCCGCTTATGCATCTTCACAGCTCCAACAGGACAGATTGAGTAACAATCACCACAGCCAATGCAACCTTTACCGATATTAAAACGAGTCATACCTTCAGTGATGCATTGAACAGGACAATCCTCAGCACAAGCACCACACTTAACACAAGTATCATCGATAATAAACTTTAAATTTCCCATTCTACATCACCTCCTATCTATTGCTTATCCATTAATAGCTAAGAACTTAAATAATTACAACGCCGATATTCCTAGGACAACGCTGACTTACCTGCGTCACCACTGACATTTCTGCATCCATTTCTACGTCAAATATATATGTATTTTCTAGATACTACCAGTTAAAAATATTTATTTTTAACTGGTAGTATCTCAAATATAAACATATCTAACCATACCAGAATTAATGTAATTTACTTTTAACTGGTGGTATCTACATTATAGTATCATTTGCGCAGCCTAAAGCTAAATTATCTTATCGTATTTTATCTTGAACACTTAAGATTATTACTTAAGATTTACGGTTTAACTCATTATTGTATGCAATGGCCGAGTAGATTGCTTTTGCCACGCCTTGGTGGTTATTGTCTGTCGTTTCGTAGCGTGCCGCTTCTTTAATATTCGGCTTAGCATTGCCCATGGCTACACCAGCGCCTGCGAATCGCAGCATAGATAGATCGTTTTCACTGTCACCCAGTGTCATCACTTCATCTGGGCTAAAGCCCCAGTGTTTGGCCAAGGCTTCTACGGCTGTTCCCTTTGTAGTGTGTGGCAATACAAATTCTAAATTACCTTCACTGGAGAGCAATACATCGTAAAATCTTTCACGGCCTGTACCATCGTGAAATAGGCCTTGGTATTCATCGCGCAAGTCTTGCAAGATACGTTGGCGCATCGGCTCATCACCGTAGAATATTTGAATCTTCTCAGGACCTTCATCCAAAGATTCCATATGAGCTAGTAAATCACATACCATCGTACGAGTAGCTAAAATAAAGGGACGAATATTAGGTCTAAAGAAGAAATTAGACTGTTCTACTTCACATTCGGACATAGTCACCTTTGCCGCTTCATCACTTTCAACAAGAGCATAGTGATCATGAGTCTCACCAGGCAAATGGTCCTTGTTTACACTAGGAAGATCTTCCCCAGTTACACCAAGTTGAGCATAATTCGTAGAGCTAGGAAGATGATTATCCATGAGGCTGATCGAACTTTTTTTATTAGGGGCTTTACGCTCACTAGCACATGCGCTTAATCGTTCAGGCGTAATACATCTAGACGGCGGATACATGCCAAAGATTTGGTCTTTCACGTAGGTCTCTACATAGACACCGTAGGTTAAAAGTTTACGCAACAAGTATAAGGCTTGTTCCTTATCAAAGTTGACGTGGAATAGACTGCGGTTTTCATCCTTGTCCATCACATAAGCGCCATTGGTACACATGAAATAGCGCAAGCAAGGCAACTTTTCAATGACATCGTTCATCTCATTCCAGGCACGACCAGAGGCAATAGCCACGCGAATGCCGCTTTCACGAGCCGCGCGAATGGCCTCAATAGCGTCCTCAGGGATGGCCTTTGCATCGTTAACCAAGGTACCATCAACGTCGGATGCAATAAATTTAATGGGTTTATCCCCCGTAAGACCTATATAATTTTTAATTTCTAATCTTTCAGTTGAGGACATAAAGCCTCCTTTTATTTAGCACTATTAAATTCAGCAACGATTTCTTCTAGAATTGTTGGGTTTTCTACGAGTCGTAGTAAAGCACCGCCGATAATATTAGCACCATCGATGATGGTTTGTTCAATGGTTGATTCTAGCATGGCAGCGGCGAATTCTTTAGAGTGACACACTTTTGGATCCCCAACAAGGCGTAATTTAGGATGGAGTGCGGCGCATTGATAGCTGACATTACCAATATCGGAGCTACCGCCGAGGGCTGCTGCACCTGGTTCAAAATCGAGGTCCATATCAGCCATTACCTCTTCGATGAGCGCTGTACCGCGATAGTTTTGATTCATATCGTCATACGGGTTGCCATAAAACTCAACATCTACTGTTGTGCCTGTACAAAGGGCAGCCCCTTCAAAGATGTTTTTGATTTGCTCAGATAAACCGTTCAAATAGTCACGTTCTGTATGACGCACGGTGACTTCTAATTCGCCATAAGGAGGAATAATATTAGAGGCTGTACCACCTGCAATAATCCAAGTGCCGATGCGCGTTTCAGGTCGCACTTGTTGACGCATCATATCCATAGCGTGAATAGCCAGTTGTACCCCATTTACCGCATTGACGCCGTTCCAAGGCTCGCCTGCGGCGTGAGCAGGTTTGCCGTGGTATTTAGCGCGGAAACAATCAAGGGCTAAGAATTGTGAATTAGGACGCGTTTCCTCACCATCGAGGTGAACCATGATAGCAAAATCATAGTCCTTAAATACACCGGCGTTGCACATATCCACCTTGCACCCCATCGCTTCCTCGTCTGGGGTCCCGATAATATCGATATCCATGTTGAAAGTCACGCCGTCTTGTTGCATTTTACAAAGTGTTAATGCGGCGAGAATGCTCATGGCACCACTCGCACAGTGACCGCATGCATGGCCTACTTCAGGCAACGCATCGTATTCACATAAAATCGCCAAACGACCTTGAGGGTTATCTACTTTCACAACAGATGCCTTGAAGGCTGTCGGCAAATTACAGAACTCATAAGTTACATCCATGCCATGCTTTTCTAAAGCAGCACCAATGGTTTTAACAGACTCGAACTCCTGACTAGACAGCTCAGGGTTATTAGCTAATGTATAATTCACCGCAAAAGCATCTGGAGCGAAGCTTTTACAAAGATCGGAAAAAATATGTGTAAGGGACATATAGCCTCCATTAGATATATTAATACGAAACTCATGTACTCTTAATTATACAATGTTATTGCCTATTGGTGTAAAATTCCGTACAATATAAACAGAAATGTATAAACCATGTATATGGATGTTTGAGGAGGTTACTATGTTTAAGTTCAAAAAATTGACAGCCATCGCCCTCGTAGCGGTAGCAGCATTGGGTTTATTGGCTGGTTGTGGCAACGAAAAACCTAAAATGACACAACAAGAAGGTGTATTGCGTGTAGGTTCTGAAACTACATTCCCACCATTCGAATTCACTGAAGGCGACAAATATGTTGGTTTCGACGTTGATTTGTCCGAAGCAATTTCTAAAAAAATCGGCCTAAAAATGGAATTCAAATCCATGGGCTTCGACGCTTTGATCCCAGCAGTTCAATCTGGCGATATTGACATGATTGCGGCAGGTATCAACGCTACTCCTGAACGTGAAAAAGTATTGGACTTCTCCGATGTGTATTTTGACCAAGGTGGTTTCATCACAGTTGTTCGTAAAGACAACACTACAATCCACAACATGGACGAATTGGCAGGCAAAACTGTAGGTGCTCAAATCGGCACAATCCCTGTTGAAATGGCTCAAAAAATCCCTAATACAACAGTAAAACAAATCGATTCCAATGCTAATATCTTCATGGAATTGAAAGCTGGCACAATCGATGGCGCTATCATCGATAACGCAGTTGCTATGTACTACCTCAAACAAGGTGCTGATCAAGACCTTAAACTCGTAGGCGAACCTACTCAATCCCCAGGCACAGTGCTTGGCGTGAAAAAAGGCAACAAAGAATTACAACAAGCTGTTAACAAAGCTCTTAAAGAACTTAAAGAAGACGGCACTTACCAAAAAATCTACGACAAATGGTTCGGCGATTACAACAAAAAATAATATCTATTCTAACGCATTAGGATAAATACTAACCCCTCTGATAAGATTTCAGAGGGGTTTTTCCTCTTTCACGGTCACTTGCCTTCGTTATATAATAAATATGTATTCTATAGTAAATGCAATTAATGCAAAGGAGGCCTTATGGCACAGTACTTTACGGAACGCCTACAAAAGGTCTTCCACATGATTTTTAGATCTTATAATCAAAAAGCAGCTCAAGAGGGTTTGCGTCAGCTTGAGCTTATCATCAATAATCAGCAAGATGTAGTATCAACGGATCATCGCGCCTTGCGAAATGATATGTCTGCCCTTCTTGAAAGCGAAATCAACATCAAAGAGGATACTCTCAAAATCGCTAATGATCCACAGGCACGAGAGTTAGGTGATGCATACGCCCTATTGGCACGCGTTTATGCTGGCCCGCGCTTTACGTGGGAGGAATCCAATTTCCCTGAAGACAATATGCGCACCTACCAATGCTTACACGATAGCATTCGCCGCTGTAGTCCCATTGGCACCTTACAAGCGTTACGCATTAAAGGCTCTATTACACCTACTGTCGAAAAGGATATGCAAATCTCCTTTGATGAGGCCTTCCGCATCGTCCACAATTATGCCGAACAAGACGACGCCTATTGCCAGTATGTAATAGGCAATGTATTCTTTTGGCGCGATGACAATCGCATTCAATCAGCAAGAGATATGATTACGCCGCCCCCACTTAGTTGGTCTAAACGCATTCAACAAAGTCTACAAGGCGGTTCCATGCACGACCGTATTGCGGCCTTACAAGGGACAGTGCCAGATGAAAAGTTGCAAGAAAATGCATCAGAGTTGGCAAAAAGATGGCTCAATAAAGCGCTTTATAATGGGCTTGCCATGTTCCAAGGAAATTTGCGCAATATCTATATCGACGAAGGAGACTTTGAGAACGCCCGCCGTGTAGCTAGAACGGCAGCAGAGCTTGGTAATCCTGCTATGATGCTCTATACAGGGCTCGACTGTCACGAAAACGGCAACTTTGAAGATGCTTTCACGTGGTTTACTAAAGCAGCGGCCTTAGGTCAATCTGAAAGCATCGCCGAGTTAGCAGATTATTACTATCACTTCTACGATGCCAAAGAACTGCGTACCGCTATTCCTTACGATCCAGTGAAGGCTATCGGCCTCTATCGCCGTGCCGCTACTAAGAACTTTAGCGACGCTGGATACACCGCATTACAAGCGGCCTTTGGATATATTTTCCACATCGGCCACCTCCCTCTGGACTGGGGCCTCATTGCAGACTTAACGCACATGGCGGCGACTAAGGACCGCTTTATGTTCGCCTTGCCATACATTGGTTATATGCGCATTCACGGTTTAGGGGTTACGAAAAACATTCGCTTTGCCGTTCAATCCTTACTGCGCGTCTTAGATGAAGAGCAACGAGCCTTTGAAGAGGAAAACCGCGTTCTCTTCTACGATATTACGCGTGCCTTAACTCGGGTTGCCCTCGGCTATGCCTATGAAAAGGGCTATGTATCAGGCAAGCCAGACCTTGATCAGGCGGTCTCCTATTACGAACAATCCCATCAATATATCCTGTCTCATAAGGCAAACTTAGATGAGGAGTTAAAAGATGTTCCTATCGATGATGAAGCAGTAGAGCGATTGGAAGCATTTGAGGAAATCGACGGTCATTGGCAGTACAAGGAAGGCATTGCCGAGTCTACTACTACGGTGCGCCCGGCCCCTACTACGTGGCCTCAACAGGCAGCACGATTATCTGTAATTATGGATGACTTCCTGTGGGACACTACCTTATATGACTGGCAAACCATAGAAAAAGCCTTATCAACCCAAGAGGAAATAAAGCTTAGCTTTTACAATCATTTCCTATCCGTTCCAGACAAACTGCGCAACATCTTTAAGTTAGATGTGATGCGTATGCCTCGAGATATGTATCAAGTGCGATTACACGGCTATGACCCGACAGAAGGTCAAGAAATCATCTACCGTACGATAGTCAATAAAGATGATGCACGTTTCCTACTAAAAGACCTGTACGATAATCACGCTTTACCGAATCTCGTAGAGAACTGGTCCATCGAAAAAAGCGAAGAAAAACCGACGTGGCATTATGTTCTCGATGTAGATCAACAAGCATTTCTACTTGAGGAATACGACGATGCTAACGCGATGATACAAACCGCATTACAAGGCTTAAAAGACAAAAAGTACGAACAAATTAATGTCCGTACTCATGACTTTGTAGGTCCATCGTATTTTATTTTTAAAGGCAATCAATCGAATCCATTTAGAGTCCAGCTCTATCTGAAAGAATCTGTGCGACACACCATCGACGAGGATGGCAACCAACAAGATACGCCAGGTAACACCTATTTATTTGAACAATATGTAGGCAACGAAGTATCTTTGAACTATTGGATTCAAAAAACAATAAATACCTTGGAAATCCCTGAACTAGACAATTGGAAAAAGCTCAGCGTCCCAAAGGCATTACAATAAAAATAACCGATAACATAAAAGGGGGCTGTAACGAAACAGCCCCCTTTTTATAACCTATAAACAAACCAACCTACTATAAATGATCATGAGGGTAATGTATGCGGAAATCCCTATAAGCCTACATCAGTAACACCATGATCATAGTTTTCTTCCATAATTTCTTGTACAACCATATCACTACGATGAACTTTATCAAGCATCTTAGCGCGTGCTGTTGTAATAGCACTTTCACTATGTTTACCACCATGCCAAGCAAACTTAGATGTACCAATTGTATATTTCAAAGTTGCATAAGGACCGCTCAAATGATGGGATGCTGTTTTGTAACCTGCATCAAGAGTAAGATGTGGTGTAATATGGAGTTCTGCCCCCACTTTAAAACCTTTAATAGCATCGCGCTTATTTAGTTTTTCATAGCCTACTCTTACAGCCGCTCTACCACGCCAGTTATAATAGTCCGCATAAACACGAGCCCATCTAGCATTTTTAAATGTTCGGGCATAGCCAATATCATAACCTCTAGCTACAGTATTTTCACTTAGAATCCAGTGATTTTCATAATCGACCTTAGCATAATTATAAAGACTAGTATCATCATCTCTACCATATGGATACAAACCAGTAGGATCATACCATGTACTAGTTCGACCATAAAGGCCTATATATTTTCTTTCATTAGATCCTAAATTTTTATAAATATTGGCATGGAATTCATTAAGGCCTACCACATATTCTAGGCCACCGCTAACACGTTTATATCCATTTTTAAATGCATGGTCATAGAATGCATTAACACCAACATAAGCATGCTCACCTTTACTAAGGCGACGATACCCTACACCAACATTAGCATTTACACCTAGAGATTCTTGTTTCTTTGTTTCACCTTCATGAACTGTGAAAGTCCCAGCCGGTCTATCTGGCACCCAATAGTTATTGAATTTATTAGAGGATATCTTTTCACCACTACGTCCTATACGACCTTGTACAAAAACAACACTTTTAGCATTTTCATCGTAATGGGTTATAGGTTGTAATGTCTCAATGTATAACTTGTTGAGTTCTGTAGATTTGGATTTATCAGAAGTCCCCACAATAGGATGATTTTCCCAAGGCGTAAAATTATGGAAGTGATGGCTACTCGACTCTTCAGAATTTTTCATATCAACGCCGACTACGATATCTGTACGATCCATCCAGCTAGAGCGAACCGCTTCATGCTTAGCCCCATTCACTTCTGTAGTAGAATCTGCAACACCTTGGCCATGCCCATTTTGTACATCTGCTGCAAAACCTGTAGCACTAAACGCACATGCTACAGCACCTAAAGCCAAAGTCTTAATGAATACATTTCTTCTCATAACTTATACGCTCCCCTCGTTATGCATAGGAAATAAAACCACACAACACTGCCCGTTCTTCACGTTCATTTCATGGTTAATTCATCTTCATTATAGTTATGCTTGTTTCTATAGTCAATATAACTCCTTATAGTTAAACGGCACTTAAAGATTCTCTAAATCATTATGTTACAAATTGATTTCTATTTTCAGACATAAGAAAAAGACCACCGCAAGCTGGGTGGTCTTTTTTCTGGGGAATGAAATTGTTATTTGAATAAAGGCAATAAAGCATTAGCTAAACCAGTAAGCGCTGCCAAGATTGCTTTAACGATTGCTGCAACCATTTCTCTTCCTCCTTCTCATATAAGAACAAGAACTAAACTAACTATAAACATCTTAAACCAGGAAATTAGCTTTTACATGAAATGCGTAAAAATTTACACATTAAATTTTCATGAACAAAATAACGAAGTCTTAATTGATACGAATAGTTAGATGAGAAAGATAGCATACAATGAATTCATAAATTTCTATAAATTTTTAATATTTTCTAAAGAAAAACCCTTCTCTTATGCACATTAGTTTAAAACAAACTAGCTGTGTTAGAGAAGGGTTTTCTATTTAGATATTACACTATGAACAATTCATAGGATTGGTTCATCAGATGTATTCTTTTATCTCTGTAATTATAGATTATGTAGTCTACGACAATAGGATTCTACTATTGTATCAACAATTATAGAGTTTTTACAACGTCTGCGCAGCGATGGCAAAGTGTAGGGTGTTCGCTGTCTTGACCTACTGTATCGCGGTGGATCCAGCAGCGTTCACATTTTTCAAGACCAGATGCAGCAACGACTGTAGCTACGCCTGTTTCTTCGTCTTTAACAGCCTCTGCTGGTGCAGCGCCGTTTACGATGTGAGCTTCGGATACGATAACGAGTTTAGCCAAGCCTTCTTCACCAAGAGCATTCAATGCGTCGAATGCAGCGCCTTCAGCGTATACTGTAACAGATGCATCCAATGGGTGACCGATTGTTTTGTCTTGACGAGCCAATTCCAATGCTTTTTGTACAGATGTACGCAAGTCTAACAATTGGTTCCATTTGTCAGCCAATTCTTGGTTGAAGTGTTCAGGATGACCTTGTGGCCAATCTTGAAGCATTACGGATTCAGGCATGCCTTCTTCTTTAGGCATGTATTTCCAAACTTCTTCCGCTGTGAAAGAAAGTACTGGAGATACCATTGCTACTAATGTTTTCAAGATTTCGTACATTGCTGTTTGAGCAGAACGACGAGCTACGTTGTTTTTGCCTTCAGCGTACATAGTATCTTTCATTACATCAAGGTAGATGGAGCTCAAGTCTACTGTGCAGAAGTTATGAATTGCATGGTATAACATATGGAATTCATAGTTTTCGTATGCATCAGAAACTTTTTGACGTACTTCTTCTAAGCGTAGCAAAGCCCATTTATCGAATTCGGACATATCTGCGTAAACCACTTTGTCAGTGTTTGGATTGAAGTCATCCAAGTTACCAAGCAAGAAGCGGAATGTATTACGGATCTTACGGTATACTTCAGATAATTGTTTTACGATGTCTTTGGACAAACGTACGTCTGCTTGGTAATCTGCGGAGGATACCCACAAACGCATAACGTCAGCGCCGTATACGTCGATGATATCGCTAGGTGCTACTGTATTACCTACAGATTTAGACATCTTACGACCTTCACCGTCCACAACGAAGCCGTGAGTCAATACGGAGTTGTATGGTGCTTTGCCTGTTGTTGCTACTGCCGTTAACAAGGAAGAGTTGAACCAGCCGCGATGTTGGTCGGAACCTTCAAGGTACATAGCACATGGTACTTCAAGATCGTTAACTTCAAGTACGCCAGCCCAAGAGGAACCAGAGTCAAACCATACGTCCATGATGTCCGTTTCTTTTTTGAACTCATCATGACCGCAATGAGGACATTTGAAGCCTTCTGGCAACAATTCTTTTGCAGTGTGTGCCCACCATGCGTCGGAACCTTCTACAGCTACCTTTTCAAGCAATGCAGACATAGTATCGTCGTTGATGATGTGCTCGCCACAGCTTTCACAATAGTAAATAGGAATTGGCACGCCCCAAATACGTTGACGAGAAATTACCCAGTCACCACGGTCGCGAACCATGTTGAAGATGCGGTCGTGGCCCCATTTAGGAATCCATTGTACTTGGTTATCGATAGCATCAAGCGCTTGTTGACGGTAACCATCTACAGAGGAGAACCATTGTTCTGTGGCACGGTAGATAACAGGATTTTTACAACGCCAGCAGTGTGCGTATTGGTGACGCAAACTAGATTTATTGAGCAATGCATTGTTGTGCGCCAAGATTTTGATGACAGGCACCTCTGCATCGTGAATTTCTACGCCAGCCAATGGGAATTCAGTATCGCCATAACGGTTGTCGTCTACTTGTTTAGTGTAGTTACCAGTTTCGTTAACAAGGGATACGATAGGAAGTTCAGTTTTGCCTTCCTTGTTGTAACGCATAACGATGTTAAAGTCGTCTTCACCATGTGCAGGCGCTGTATGTACGCAACCAGTACCAGCATCTAGTGTTACATGATCACCGCATAATACAGTAGATTTACGTTCTACGAATGGATGTTTGAAATCAGCCAACTCTAAGTCTGCACCAGAGAAGCGATTTACGATTTCGTATTCTTCGATACCGATGTCTTTCATGGCAGAATCAACGAGTTCAGTAGCCATCAAGTAGTATTCGTCGCCTACTTTTACCCAGCCATATTCAAGCTCAGGGTTAACGGAGATTGCTACGTTGGCAGGCATTGTCCAAGGAGTAGTTGTCCAGATAACAGCATATGCTTGTTTTGGATCTACGCCAGCTGGCAATGTAACCTTTTTCTCAGATACGTAAGGGAATTTTACGTAGATAGAGAAGGATTTTTTCTCAGCGTACTCGATTTCTGCCTCTGCCAATGCAGTTTCACAATGAGTACACCAGTATACAGTTTTAAGACCTTTGTAGATATGGCCACGTTTTGCCATTTCGCCGAAGATACCAAGTTGTTTTACTTCGAACTCAGGGCGCAATGTCAAATATGGGCGCTCCCACTCGCCTAATACACCAAAGCGAATGAAGTCTTGTTTTTGAGTTTCTACGCATTCTAATGCATATTCCTTACATTTGTTGCGCAAGTCCAATGGTGCCATTTCATGACGATTAAGACCAGTGTTTTTAATAACTGCATGCTCGATTGGCAAACCGTGTGTATCCCAACCAGGGATGTAGCGAGTATAATGACCAGTCATAGTCTTGTATTTCATGATGATGTCCTTCAACGTTTTGTTGAGGGCATGACCGATGTGCAATTTACCATTTGCGTACGGAGGGCCATCATGCAAGATGAAAGGTTTTGCGTCTTTACGCAATTCCAAGCGTTTTTCGTAAATTTTGTTGTCTTCCCAGAATTTTAAGATTTCTGGTTCGCGCTTAGGCAAATTGCCGCGCATTGGGAATTCTGTTTCAGGCAAATGTAACGTCTTACCGTAATCCATGATGTGCTCCTTTTACATAAAAAAATCGCCCGTCCCCGAAGGGACGGACGTCATATCCGTGGTACCACCCTACTGACCTTCGTTACTGGTGAAAGCTACGCCCTGCTTTTCTTCGATTGTCAGACCAT
>NZ_CAKPTN010000034.1 GCF_934190855.1 uncultured Veillonella sp.
TAAAGAGAATTTGGAACACAAAGCTATTCACTATTGTACGTACAGGAACTGTATTTACTTCCTCTGGATTAGCCACAGCATAGCTGATATCTTTTGCCGCACTTGCTTTACAGATAATAGACTTACGGAATGTTGTATCAAGCATAAAGTCTAAATATTGCTCTTGGTCTGCTTGGTTATTAGGAGCTAATTGCTCAAGTTTATCCGCAATGCTTTCATCATAAGTACGAACCATGGACAATGTAAGGTCCGCATCGCATACATAAGCAAGATTGTGTGCTTTTAGATGATCATTGAATTGATAAAAATAGCATGGATCATTATGCGGTTCTAAATGGTCATGGCCTACATAATAGTCGTCTTTTTGCATAACGGAACGTAAAGCACCTAAGAATTTACTATTGCGTTCCTTTAAATTATCGTAGTTAAGGATTTGAGCACCTACTAAACTGCCCACAGTTTTACCGCGCAATACCTTTTCCTTATGCGTAGATTCATCATGGCCACGATTAGCAAATAACATGAGCTGACGAACCTCTTCCATCGTATGCCAGCCAGGGTACGTATTGTAGGATACATAGGCAATGCCATTATCAGCCAAATGATTAGCAATAATATCGAGCAATTTATCCTTCATTTCTTCGCTGATCCAAGAATAGAAACCATGCGCAATAATATAGTCAAAGGTCCCCATGGATTCATCAAAATTCAAGATATCACCTTGCACTAAAGATACATTTTCAAGTTTTGAATCTCCGATAATTTTATTACCCTTCTCTACTTGATCTTTGGAAAGTTCAATCCCTACAAAGGTCGCTTCAGGGTTGTGAACTGCTTGGGAAATGATATTACCACCATAGGTAGCACCTAATTCAAGGACACGCGCCGTTTTAGCTGCTGGAGGCTTAAGACCTACAAGCGTACCGTACGCCTCTAAATAGGCAGGTGTAGTAAAAGGAAATGGATAGGATTTATAGCCTAACTCTTTATATATCGTTTGTTGCATATCTTCTGTTGCCATTTGTGTATTATCCTTAGCCATATGTACCTCTATATTTAATATTAAAATTATCCAAAATCTGTAATGCTAAAATTATGCATAGCTACTTATCATTATACCAAATCCCCAGGATTTTACATACAAAAGAGGCACCCTCGAAAGGGTGCCTCATATAGTTATCAGTCGTTAAATAATGAATTATTTTACGTCTTCAAAACCTTTTTGTAAGCGAACATAGCTTAAGCGACGTTCTTTAGCGTCTTGTTCAGTTTTAGCGAACAATTCTTCTGCCACATCTGGAGCAGCTTTAGCCAAGGAAGCGTAACGTACTTCACCTTTAAGGAAGTCTTGGAAGCTTTCAGTTGGTTCTTTGGAATCCAAGGAGAATGGATTTTTACCTTCTTCTTTAAGTTGAGGGTTGTATCTGTAAAGATCCCAGTAACCAGCTGCAACTGCTTTACGTTGTTCTTCTTGAGCTTTACCCATACCAGCTTTGATACCATGGTTGATACATGGGCTGTAAGCGATGATCAAGGATGGACCTGGATATGCTTCAGCTTCTGTAATAGCTTTCATCAATTGGTTTTTGTCTGCGCCCATAGCTACTTGTGCTACGTATACATAACCATAAGACATAGCCATCATGCCAAGGTCTTTTTTCTTAGTACGTTTACCAGAAGCTGCGAATTGAGCAACTGCTGCTACGTTAGTGGATTTAGAAGCTTGACCACCAGTGTTGGAGTATACTTCAGTATCGAATACGAAGATGTTGATGTCTTCGCCAGAAGCTAATACATGGTCAACACCACCGAAGCCGATGTCGTATGCCCAGCCGTCACCACCGAAGATCCAGTGGGAACGTTTGATCAAGAATTGTTTTTTCTCAAGAAGTTCTTTCAACTCAGGAGTTGTAGCGCCTTCAGCTTCGATAGCTGCTACTAAACGTTCGGAACGTTGACGAGTAGCTGCACCAAGGTTAGCGAATTCAAGCCATTGTTCTAAAGCTTCTTTCAATTCGCCAGTAGCAGTTTCAGCAGCTTTCGCAGCCACTTCTGCTAATTGTTGACGAACTTTCTTAACGCCGATGTACATACCATAACCATACTCAGCATTGTCCTCGAACAAGGAGTTAGCCCAGGAAGGACCTTGACCTTGTTGGTTAGTTGTGTATGGAGATGCAGGCATGGACGCACCCCAGATGGAGGAACAACCAGTTGCATTGGCAATCATCATGCGGTCGCCGAATAATTGAGTTAACAATTTAGCGTAAGGAGTTTCACCACAACCTGCGCAAGCACCAGAGAACTCGAACAATGGTTGTTCGAATTGAGAACCTTTAAGAGTCTCTTTCTTCATAGGGTTTTCTTTTACAGGAAGGTTAACACCGTAGTTCCAAGCTTCAGCTTGTTCAATTTCAGTGTCGATGGAGCTCATTACGATAGCTTTGCCTTTAGGAGCTGGACAGATATCAACACAGTTACCGCAACCCAAGCAGTCTAATGGGGATACTGCGATACGGAATTGAAGATCTTTAGCGCCCATTGCAGGGATTGTATCGAAATGTTCTGGAGCCGCAGCCACTTCTGCTTCAGTTGCCAAGATTGGACGAATTGTAGCATGTGGACATACGAAGGAACATTGGTTACATTGGATACAGTTTTCTGGTAACCATTTTGGAACGAACAATGCAGGACCGCGTTTTTCGAATTTAGCAGTACCAGCAGGTAATGTACCGTCTTCGTAACCAGCGAATGTGGATACAGGAAGATCGTAACCAGCTTGAGCATTGATTGGTTGTGCAATGTTTTGAACGTAGGATGGACAAGACTCACAACCAGGTTTTACTGTGTGGTTGCCTTCATCAACAGCGTTTTTCCAGTCAGCAGGAACATCTACTTTTACCAAAGCATTAACGCCTTGATCGATAGCAGCATTGTTCATGTCAACAATATTTTGACCTTTTTTACCGTAAGAAGTTACTACGGATTCTTTAAGGTATTTAACAGCATCTTCAACAGGAATGATTTCAGTCAATTTGAAGAACGCAGCTTGAGTTACCATGTTGATACGACCGCCCAAACCGATTTCGGAAGCGATTTTTGCAGCGTTGATGATGTAGAAGTTCAATTCTTTTTCTGCGATTTGACGACGTAATTTAGCAGGTAAATGTTCGTCTAATTCTTCAGGAGACCAAGTACAGTTCAATAAGAATGTACCACCTTTTTTGATGCCGCGGATCAAGTCGTATTCATGTACGTAAGATTGACGGTGACATGCTACGAATTGAGGTTCAGTAATCAAGTAAGGCAAGTTGATTGGGTTTTTACCAAAACGAAGGTGAGACATTGTTACGCCACCAGATTTTTTGGAGTCATAGTCGAAGTATGCTTGAGCATACATGTCAGTGTGGTCACCGATGATTTTGATAGCGGATTTATTCGCACCTACAGTACCGTCAGAACCGAAGCCCCAGAATTTACATTCAGTCAAACCAGGAGTTTCTACTTCTACGCCTTCAGCACGCTCTAAGGACAAGAATGTAACATCGTCATTGATACCCAATGTGAAGAATTTCTTGCCATTTTCAGCCGCTAAGTTATCGAATACAGCTACGATGTCTGCAGGGATAACGTCTTTGGAGCTCAAACCATAACGACCAGCGATAACTTTTACGTTACGGCCGCCGTCAACTACAGCTGCTTGTACGTCCAAGAACAATGGTTCAGCCAAAGCACCTGGTTCTTTAGTACGGTCAAGAACTGCAATGCGTTCTACAGTTTGAGGAAGAGCTTTCAACAAACGATCTGTTGCGAATGGACGGAACAAGTGAACGTTGATGAAACCTACTTTACGACCCAATTTGTTGAGGTAATCAACAGTGGATTGTACTACTTGAGCGGAAGAACCCATAGTAACGATTACGTCAGTTGCATCAGGAGCACCATGGTAGTTGAACAATTGGTAGTTAGTACCAGCCAATTTGTTAACTTCGTTCATGTAATTTTCTACAACGTCTGGAAGTTCCAAGTAGAATTTGTTGGATGCTTCACGATGTTGGAAGTATACGTCAGGGTTTTCTGCAGTACCACGAGTTACAGGAGCATCTGGGTTCAAAGCGTTTTTACGGAAAGCTTTAACAGCGTCCATGTCTACTAATGGTTTCAAATCTTCATAGTCCCAGATTTCGATTTTTTGAATTTCGTGGGATGTACGGAAACCGTCGAAGAAGTTGATGAAAGGTACGCGAGTTTTAATAGCTGTTAAGTGAGCTACTGCGGACAAGTCCATTACTTCTTGTACGGAGGATTCAGCTAGCATAGCGCAACCGGATGCACGAGCAGCCATAACGTCTTGATGGTCACCAAAGATAGACAAAGCATGTGCAGCCAATGCACGAGCAGCTACTTGGAATACACCTGGAAGTAATTCGCCTGCTACTTTGTATAAGTTAGGAAGCATCAATAACAAACCTTGGGAAGATGTGAAAGTTGTTGTTAATGCGCCAGCTTGTAAGGAACCGTGGAATGCAGCTGCAGCGCCTGCTTCAGATTGCATTTCTACAACTTGAACAGTGTTGCCGAAGATGTTTTTACGACCAGCAGCAGACCATTCGTCAATGTGTTCTGGCATTGGGGAAGATGGAGTGATTGGGTAAATCGCAGCAACTTCTGTAAAACCATAAGAAACGTGAGCAGCCGCTTGGTTGCCGTCCATAGTTTTAAATTTACGACTCATGTGATTATTGCCTCCTTAAGCATTTAGCAAAAATAGAACACTTGCTTAATCTATCATTATGTTTAGGAATAACAACCATTACAAACTTGCGTACATGAAAAAATAATGCAATAATATATATGTTATATATAATACGGCATTATGTGTGAACATACTTTTTTGTAATGGGCACAACCATAATTCCTAATATCATAACTTGATATAGCCCTATAAGCTAATTATAACGTGCTGGGCCCTATCAACGCAACACATACAGTGACTGTCGCTTTGCCAATATTGCTATTCATGCTTTACATAAAGTAATAGCTACTTGCATTCTAGTAATAACTATTCTCATTTAGTTAGGTCACTTCCTATAACCAAGTTTTATTTTTAGGGGGTTAATTATGGATTTTCATCATTTGAAATACTTCGTTGAAGTAGCTGATCAAAAAAGCTTCAGTAAGGCTGCGAGGAATTTACACATCTCCCAATCTGCTATCAGCCGTACTATCAAAGCTTTAGAAGACGAACTTGGTGTTGTTCTCTTCATGCGTAATGCTAAATCTGTAGAACTTACTGATGGGGGTACCATCTTCTTAACCCACGCTAAACGCGTTGTGTTTATGTTTGAACATCTAAAAACTGATTTTGAAAACGAATTTCGTTTGGAACAAGGTTCCATCCGAATTGGTATTCCACCAATTACAGATGCACCAATCTTTGCCCAATTATTAGGTGAGTTCAAAAAAGTTTATCCACAAATTGAATTAGAGCTATATGAACAAGGTTCTAAAAAGGTTGAGATCAGTGTTCAAGAAGGTTTAATTGATATTGGTATTATCTGTACTAAACCAAACCCTAAAGAATTTGAGTCCTTCTACCTTACTAGTGACCCACTTTCCGTTATCATTCCAAAATCCAGCCCTCTAGCGAAAGAAAAAGAAATTCGTTTAGAAATGCTAGCTGATGAATCCTTTGTATTACACAAAGACGACTTTAACTTGCATGACGAAATCATTAAAGCTTGTAAACACACTGGTTTCCAACCGCATATCGTGTTTGAAACAAGTCAACGTGATCTTATGTTACAAACGGTTAGTGCAGACCTTGCCATCGCATTGTTACCATCTCGCCTCTGCCCTGAGGTAGGGGAAAACACTGAGGTTGGTTCCAAGGTTGTAGTGCGTCCGCTCGTACCTGAAATCATTCATACCCTCTATGTTATTTGGAAAAAAGGTCATTACCTCTCCCACGCTTCTCGCTTGTGGTTAGACTTTGTAAACTCCAAATTACCATTACCTGGATTACAACTTGAGGATCGTCAATAATGAATAAAACCTCTGGGCTCGCAGCTAAATTGCGAGCCCTTTTGAAAGCTAAAGAAGCTCCCATGTGGGGCGTGATTATTGTGCTGGTTATTGTTATAATCTTCCAGCAAATACAAATTTCAGAATTACAATGGCGCGTCGACGAAGACCATGATGGCTCCACCATCAATAGCGTGGCAGGTCGTCTATACATCCTTGAAGGGATGGCAAATAAACACGGCGATCAATTAGACGAAGTCTTTAAAAGCATTCGTCAACTCCAAAACGACGGCGCTAAGTACGACTGGGAATTAAAACAACTGCAATGGTTACACCCAGAACTTAAAGTACAACCACCAGAGGCAAACCCACACCCATTCAAATCCACAGATCTAAATCTCGATATGAATCCTGGGAAAGTGCCTGATGTAACAAAATAAACTTAATAAAGAAATCAAGAATAAATAAAAGCACCTTATATACCTACAAAAGTCATCACAAATGACTCTTTTCATAGGATATAAGGTGCTTTTATCATTATTCTATTATAGATTTAATTACTAGTTTTCCCATACGTCTCTGCAATGACAAGTTACTTCTACTTGCGATACGCTTCTAATTTATATGCATATTCACTTAAAAGATCCTTTGAATAGATTTTTTCATTTTTTGAATCTCTAACTTCTTTCCAAATAATAGATGCTACTTTTAATTTATTCGAATAATTGCCACTACATTCGTCTGCACAAAAATCCTTAAAAAATTGATTCCATTGACAAACCGAATTGTCATACTTTGCATAATCTGATTCACCATAATATACTTTCAGCAAATCTCCAATGGTAAAGCTTATATTTTTTTCACTTTTTACTTTTCTCCAAGCAGTAGCCATATCAGCATTAAATTTAAATCGTGAAACACCTGTTAAATCAGAAAAATATTCTCTAAACTTCATATTAAAAGAAAAATTACATTCAAGTAATGGTGTATCTAAAGTAATATTTTCCACTTGTTTTTTTCTATTTTTTATTGATGATTTTTTAATTAAATTGCCTTTAAAGTACTGCTCAATAATATGATTGAGTTCTTGTTTTATTCCCCTATATTCTAATCCTAATAATTTACATATTTGTGAAAGTTCATCACGATACCAATAATATTTTTTAAATTCATCAAATGATGTAATTTCATCAAACTTAGGTCTACACTCTTTCAATATTCTGTCTCCTCAAGTTTAAATAATACTATTTTGTAAATTGTAACATAAAATTGAATAGTACCCAAAATCACACCATTGAAGCATTCGTTAAATATTTTCCTATGAAGTTATCTATAATATAGCTCTACTTAATCCTCTTTATGTTCCATAGATTTAGGAAGTGTCAAAATCAATAGACCTGCCAGGAACATGCATGCGCCCATTACGTAGTAGCCAATTGTAAAGCTACCAGTATGACCATTGATAAAACCAAGCATATAAGGACCTACCCAGCCCCCTACATTGCCGGAAGAATTAATAAGCCCCATTGCACCTGCTGCAGCGGCACCAGATAAGAACGTAGTCGGCATTGTCCACCATACGCCCATGCCACCGTAAACACCAACAGCAGTTAAACAGATGAATAACAAGCTAATTTCTGGAGATGGACTGTGTGGTGTAGCAATAAAACCAAATGTACCAATAAATAAGGTAGTAGCAATGTGCCAACGTTTTTCATTGCGCTTCTCAGAGGAATGACCACAGTATACTTGTACAAGTAAGGCTGCCGTCATTGGGATAGCGATAGACCAAGCTACCACACTTGGTGGCCAACCAGATAAGCTTTTAAGCACTTGAGGCATCCAGAAGCTAAAGCCCCAGAAGCCAATAATCCATAAGAAGTAAATTAAGGATAAAAGTAATACTTTAGGATCTCTTAAGGCTTGCCAAGTTGTATATTTCTTAACCTCTTGTTTTTTAGCCTCTTCTTTAGCAAGCTCCTCTTTCATGTAAGCTTTCTCTGCATCACTTACCCAAGATGCTTGTTCTGGCTTTTCTTTCATCCAGAATGCAAAAATGAAAGCAAAAATTACAGCAGGTAAGGCCTCTACGATGAAGAGTGTACGCCACCCATGTAGGCCAAAGAATGTTGTATCAAGCAATACGCCAGCTAACGGACCACCGATGATGTTGGAGAATAACAAAGACGTAAGCATTAAGGAAATAGCCTTTGCTCGCTCCTTCGGTAAGAACCAGTTAGGAATCAATAAGGAATATACTACTGGATACAATGACGCTTCACATAAACCTAAGAGGAATCGATATAGGTAAAACTCCCACACGGTAGTCATGGTGGTCATGAGGACACACACAATCCCCCAGCTAAACATAATACGTGCAATCCAAAGCATGGCATTGCAACGTGCAGCAATCAATGATGCAGGCACCTCGAATAGAACATAGCCAATAAAGAAAATACCGGCGCCCATACCGAATACCTCTGGTGTTAACCATGGTAAGTTTTCTTTCATAGTTAAGCCCGCATAGGCAATATTTACACGGTCTAAAAAGGCAATAATAGAAACAATAAATAATGGCAGGATTACGTGTAGCATACGCCGTTTCGCAAAGCCCTTAACGTCGATAGCCTCACTTCGAGACTCTAGTGTAGATGAGTTCATACAATTCCTTTCTACTGACTACAATATTACATACCCTACTATCTTATGTAACCAAAAGTCCTCTGTCAATGAATTGTATAGAATATAGAGATGCTAAATAGGAATAGTAGAACCTAAATAATGGCATATTAAATGAAAAAAGGTATATTCGCTAGGAATAGCTATATAAAATAAAAAAGCACTTTATAGTATAAATATATCTCTATCATAAGATAACCAAATACTATAAAGTGCTTTCATATTAATTTGTACTAACAGGATCATAATCAGCAGGCACAGGAGCAACGATACTTACAAATACAATATCTTCTGTCCCAGTATTTTTTGCACCATGACATTCACCCTTTTTAGATACTATAACTTGCCCCTTTGTAAAAGGCACCTCTGTATCAGGCGTTGGATAAAATACCCCCTTGCCTTGCAATATAACCCATATATCATCAGAGTGATGATGGTAGTGTTTCGGTAAGGTTTGACCAGGTTTAATAACCCATACTGAACCACCTGTGGAATCAGTTTGATAAAATGGTGTCTTAACAGCTTTCTCCAAGCTTTCAACTTTCACAAGTTCCATATCAAAAACACGTTGATCACTCATAATGCTCACACCTTTCATCGATTAACAACTAACGTGTTCCTGATGCGTATTCGCCCATATTAATATCTATAACAGTTCGAACTGGTTGAATTAAGGAGTCCTCATACTGAACCGCCCATTTAATATCTGGACTTAGATCTCCATTTTCTAACCCTGCAATCGTTTGTCCATCATCAATAGGATTATCGTGCTCAAAGATATAGTACAACACACTATACGCATGATTTACGATCTCATCGGGGTTCATGCCGTGAAAATGGTACTGCAAATCAGGATAGAACAAGGTGCTCATACCTAACGTATCAACCATCATGTCATCTGTGCCTTGAATGCTAAAATATCGCACATTTACGGCATAATAAATAAAACGAGTTACAGCTTTATCTGGATGATTTTCAATGGTTTCACGACTTAAGAACTTTCGAGCTGGACCAAAGACAACGGCCTTGCAAGATGGATATAGCTCTAGCAGTGCATCTACATATTTTACTAACATATCAGCTCGTTCTTTGGGTTCTAAACCTGAAGCTAACATATCGGTAGCAAAGACTCTATATTGACACTCATCTAACAACTCGTCTACATTTGGACAATCCCACACCTGACTACGCTCAAAATCATCGAGTACAGGTTTGTCGATTTTCTCACAATTCGTCACCATTAAGGTCGGTGGAATATCGGCATCATTATCTTCATAATGAACCTTATAATTCTGCGGTGCAAAACCTGCAGATTCTGCTCCATAACTAAAGCAATCAACAGGACCTAAATACTTTGTGAAAACCTCAACCATTGTATCGCGGTCAGGCATATCACACTGCTCGGGCATTAATAACTCAACGAAAAACAACCCGCCAGGACGAACAGAATTATCTGTTAGATCTTGTTTAAATACTTGGCTCATATTCGCTCTCCTAAAGTTAAAAATTAATGTAAAACAAAGCCCTCTCTCTTATAGTATAACTAATGTTTATGAGTATAACAATCATTTAAATACATAACTACTAGTATTTTCGAGTACTTGATACAACGTAAAAACACTCTCTACAGTCCGAAGACCATAGAGAGTGTTTTAATTTTAATTATAGAGGTTTGCGAACCACGTCAAGGATGGAACCATCGCGGTATTCTACGATTGCCACGATGTCTTCGTCTTTGTCAGACACAGGAATGTCTTGTGGTTTGCCTACTAAATCAAATGCTAATTGTTGTAATTCTTCAATAGTGAAGATAGGCAAGTTGCTATCTTTGAAGCGTTCAATCAAATCAGTACGAGCTGGGTTGATTGCGATACCGTATTCAGTAACGAGTACGTCAACGGAGGAGCCTGGTGTAATTACAGTAGCTACTTTATCACGGATCATTGGCAAGCGGCCGCGGATCAATGGGCAAGTAATAACTGTGCATTTAGCACCTGCTGCTGTATCGGAGTGACCGCCGGAAGCGCCCATCAATACACCGTTGGAGTCAGTCATTACGTTTACGTTGAAATCAAGGTCGATTTCAGTAGCACCAAGGAATACTACGTCGAGGTAGTTTGTAGTGCAGTCAGTCCATGGGTTAGCGTACATGGAAGCGGACATTTCGATATGTGCAGGATTTTTATCCAAGGATGCAGCTGCAGTAGTATCGAATGTTTGAGTATCGTAAATAGCACGGATCAAACCTTCTTCAAGCATACCAGTCAAGATACCAGTAGCACCGCCGATAGCGAAGCCACCTACTTCACCGCGTTTGCGAAGTTTTTCAGCGATGAATTTCGCTACAGTCAATGGAGCACCGCCAGCGCCCAATTGGAATACGAAACCATCTTTAATGATGCCAGCTTGGTCAAGGAATTCACCAGCTAATTCAGCAATTTTAATTTGGATAGGGTTTTTAGTGAAACCTACCGCACCAGAAGCGATACCTTCTGGATCACCAATGCAATCTACTTCAACAACGTAATCTACGTCAGTTTGAGGGATTGCATAGTTATGTACATAGTCAACTAAGTTATCAGTGATGATAACAGTTGTATCTGCATAGTGGGAGTCAACTTTAGCATAGCCAAGTGCACCACATGCGGATTTGCCCATACGACCAGTAGCATTACCACGAGGGTCAGCTGTAGGAGCGCCCATGAAAGCTACGTCGATATGAACTTCGCCAGATTCGATAGCACGAGCACGGCCACCGTGGGAACGAATGATTACAGGGCGTTTCAATACGCCTGGGTTTTGCGTTAAGAATTTACCAAGACGATCGCGCAAGCCAGATGTTTCAATAGCTGTTACAGTGCCGTCTTGAATCATTTCTACTAAGAACTCATGGCATGGGGACAAGGAAGAAGATGCGATTGTAATATCTTTAATACCTTTCGCTTGTACGCGTTCCATAACCATTTTCATTACATAGTCGCCATTGCGTAAATGATGATGGAAGGACAATGTCATACCATCTTTTACGCCAGCTTTTTCGATTGCTTCGTCGATGGAAGCAAGTACTTTATTAGTACCAACACGACTCATATGCACAGGTTTACCTGCACGGTTCACTTTAGGTTCGATTGCGAATTCACCTTGATATACTTCGCGACCTTCTAGTGCTGGGATATTTGTTGGGATATCGCGACCTACTTTATTTAACATCGTATTCTGCTCCTTCCTCTAATTCAACTTTAATGCCTGCTGCACGTGCTTTATCAACAACGCGTTGTGCACGTACTACGATAGGACCATCGATCATTTTGCCATCTACGGAGATTACGCCTTTGTTGTTGCGCAATGCATCAGCATAGCTGTTCAATACCTTAACGGAATGAGCGATTTCTTTTTCGTCAGGAGTGAATACTTCGTGGACAATTTTGATTTGGCTTGGGTGGATGCAAGATTTGCCATCGTAGCCCAAAGCTTTAATGAATTCAACTTCTTCGCGGAAGCCTTGTGGGTCTTTCACGTCGGAGAATACAGTATCGATTACACGGATACCTGCTTCGCGTGCTGCGTGAAGGATTGTTTGACGAGCGAACAATAATTCAACAGCTGGTTTGCTTTTACCAGTACGAAGGTCAGCACGGTAGTCTTCAGCGCCAAGAGCGATAGCAACTACGCGAGGACCATGGCAGATTTCGCGAACATTGTACAAGCCACGAACAGATTCGATAGCTACGATAATGTTAATTGTACCTTCTGGCCAACCGTTAGCTTTTTCCACTTCTTCAATTTTCTTCGCTACGATTTCAACTTCAGAAACGTCTTCAGTTTTAGGTAAACGAATCAAATCAGGTTTTGCAGGAACGATTACATCAAGGTCATCATAACCATAAGGAGTTTGTGTAGGATGGTTGATACGAACAACTGTTTCACCACGGAACTTACGGGATTTCAAAGCTTCTGCAGTTAAAAGACGAGCAGTGTCTTTTTCTGTTACAGCAACGGAATCTTCGATGTCGATCATGATGGAGTCAGCACCGTGAATGTCAGCACTGTTAATCATTTTAGGTGTATTACCAGGCACGAACATCATGGAACGAGACAAGCGTTTTTTAGCAGCCTCTGTTAATGGATTTGTTTTAACTTCTGGGAATGTTTTATCGTTAGCCATTATGCTTTGCTCCCCCTTTCCAATGCGCCTAATACGCGAGCTTTAATTGTGTAATCCCAAGCATTTTTATCTTGTACGATTACTTTCACGCCGTCAAAACCAGCTTCTTTCACTGTGTTTAAAACAACGGATTTAATTTGGTCGCCGTATTGACGGATAACTTTGGATGTTAATTCAATTTCGATACCGCTAGCAATCGGTTCAACCGTTACTAATGCATCATTTTTTTCGTCGAAGCCAGCTTGCGCAGCTTTTACTAATTTTGCCATGTTGCACCCTTTCCTTATGAAACATTTATAAACCCAAATCTGTACAGGCTCGTCGCGAGAGCCTATACAGACATTGAATACTACTAATTAAATTCTAACACTCCATTGTGAAAGTTTCATATTACATGAAACCAGCGATTTTCCACCAAGGAATACCAATTACGTAGTTCAATACTAAGCATACCAAAGCGGATACTAAACCAACTGTCCACCAGTCTTTTACATTGTTGTAACCAGCGGAGAAGATGATTGGACCAGGAGCAGCACCGTAGTGAGTTACGGAACCACCATAGGAGTTTGTACCAATCATGATGAATGCAAGTAATGTAGGATCGATGCCTGCGTTGATACCAA
>NZ_CAKPTN010000035.1 GCF_934190855.1 uncultured Veillonella sp.
ACCACCGACAGGACCAAAGCCTAATGTTTGAATCAATGTAGCAACACCACATGTGAACAAGTCGGCCGTAATCAAACGAATTAAGTCTTCAATAGGTAAGTTCATCGCTTGTGCGATGATGATTGGTACCGCTACTGCACCAGCGTACATAGCTAGTACGTGCTGTAAGCCATAAGCAAATAGTTGCGGGATTGGCAGCATACCATCTACATGGTCGACACCAGATATAGCTTTACTCATAAGAATCACCTCATATCTTACGTTTTAGTTACTAGTTAAATAATATAGTCATACTATCGTACATGATAGAGTTTAGAGAAATCTCATCGACTTCACGTGGGAACCTTGATGGCTAGGGGCCTAGGGCCCCTACCCATTAAGCAAATATTCTATTTTTTATAACCTGTATGTTGAATCGGTAAGGACCTACGTGGTTCTCCGTCGATACGACGATACGCATTTGCAATAGCTGGTGCAATTGGAATACTGGAAATTTCACCAATACCTTTAGCACCGTATGCATATTGATCTGGTGTCCCTTTTTCAATCAAACTTACATGAATTGGTGGACATTGTGTAGCTCTAAGAAGACCTAGAGTACCATATTTAGCTGTTACATAGCCATCTTTATAAGGGAAGTCTTCTGTAACGGCATAGCCCATCCCCATAATAGCACCGCCTTCGGCTTGACCAGAGCAGGATTGAGGATTAACTACACGACCTACGTCGTATGCTACATGAAGCTCAGCAACTTTATTATCGTCTCCAATTCTAGCTACACATGCACCATAACCATAGGCAACGTGATTTTTTGGATGTGGTTTATCAGAGTTGAATGGATCTGTTTCACCAAGGAACTCTTCGTAAATTTCTACGCCATTCAGCTCCTCTAATGTCTTAGTTTCTAACATTTCTTTCAAGCGAAGACTTGCTTTACGCGTTGCTTCACCAGTGAATACTGTTTGACGAGATGCAGTAGTTGTACCAGAGTCAGGTGTACGTACTGTATCAGGGCGTTCTACAAATACTTTATCAGCTGTTAAACCAGTTGTTTCGCAAAGTACTTGAGTAGCCATAGTAGCCATACCTTGACCGATACAAGCTGCGCCAGTACGGATACGAACTTTGCCGTCACGCACTTCTAAGATAATACGGCCAGTATCAGGTAAACCTACACCGATACCACTGTTTTTCAAACATACTGCAAGACCTGTACGGTCAGATGCATAGTATGCATCTTTTACTGCTTCCAAACATTCTGCTAATGCAGTTTCTTCGGAGCAAATTTGGCCATTTGGTAAGGAGTCACCAGGGCGAACAACGTTTTTATAACGGAACTCCCAAGGGTCCATGCCTACCAATGCAGCTAATTCATCAATGTTTTGTTCTTGACCAAAGATGGTTTGTGTTACACCGAACCCGCGGAATGCACCACCAGGAACAGTATTTGTGTAAACGCAAACACCATCAAAGGCAAAGTTATCGAATTTGTAAGGACCACAAGAGTGTGTACCTGCACGTTGAAGTACAGGACCACCTAAGGATGCATATGCACCACAGTTAGATACGATGTTTACCTTACTTGCTACCAAGTTACCTTCTGCGTCACAAGCAGTAGTAATATCCATTTCCATCGCATGTCGTTTAGGATGAATATTAAGACTTTCTTGACGGGAGAAGAGAACCTTAGTTGGTTTGCCTGTGAGCCAAGCTACAAGAGATGCATGATGCTGTACGCTCATGTCCTCTTTACCACCAAAGCCGCCACCTACAAGCATGCTATGAACTTTTACAGATTCCTCAGGAATGCCAAGCATACGAGATACTTCATGACGATCATCGTAAACATTTTGGCTACCGGAATGTAAATGAATTACATCGCCTTCACGATATGCTACAGCACATTCAGGTTCCATGAATGCATGGTCTGTTTGAGGTGTGGAATAGTGATTTGTTACTACAAATGCGGCCTCAGCAATAGCCTTATCTACATCACCACGAGATAATGTTTGACGAGACAATACATTTCCGTTTGGATGCAATTGAGGTGCATCCGGTTTCAATGCTTCCAATGGGTCTACTACAGGCTCTAACTCTGTATAATCAACTTCAACGAGAGCAAGAACTTCGTCCAAGTATTTTTTCTCTGTAGTTGCTACGAGTGCAATTGCATCACCGACATAACGAGTGATATCACCTTCTGCGATGAGTACATCCCAGTCTGGCACTAAGTGACCAGTCTTATTGAATGGTACATCTTTAGCGGTCAAAGCTGTTACACAAGCTGGATGTTCAAGTGCTTTAGAAACATCCACGCGATCGACTCTTGCACGAGGGTATTTAGAACGCAATGCTTTAGCGTAAATCATACCATCCATATGAATATCGTCAGCATATTGGCCAGTACCTAATGCTTTTTCCTCTACGTCAACACGATGTAAAGGAGCACCTACAGCACCATTACTATCCTTTTCAGGAACTGGTAAGTTCTCACGGATCATTTTTGCTGCTAGCATAATGCCTTCTTCGATTTTCACATAGCCTGTACAACGACAAATATTACCTAAAATAGCTTTTTTAACATCATCAGCTGTAGGGTTATTATTTTCGTCAATCAACGCTTTTGCACTAATAATCATACCAGGGATACAGAAGCCACATTGCACTGCTCCGCATTCACCAAAAGCATAGGTGTATACTGCTTTTTCCCGTTCAGTTAAGCCCTCAATCGTTACAACTGATTTACCATCCAATTGGGATAATTTGCTTACACAAGCCTTAGCTTTTTTTCCGTCTATAATTACTGTACACGTACCACAAGCACCCGCACTACAACCTTCTTTAGTGCCTGTTAATTTCAAATCAGCTCGCAAGAAATCAATTAAACGCTGATCCTCTTGAACCTCATGTTGGGTGCCATTCACTTGAAAGCGGTACATATATAGCCCTCCTTTCATTAAGGAATACATTCACCAAGATATGATTCTGTTAAGGATCCATCTTGTACCACATGGTGACCTCTAAGGATTACATCGCGAACCTTACCGGTTACGGATATCCCCTCATAAGGTATATAGTCAGCCTTTGTATGGGCGGACTCTTTTGAAAGAACATGTTCTACGTTCTTATCAACAATTGTAATATCCCCGTCACTACCTACGGCTAAAGAACCCTTCTTAGGATACATGCCATATAGTTTTGCAGGATTTTCACTAACTAGTTTCATAAAATCTACGGCACTCATATTGCATTGGTTTACCAATACATCATAAGCGACGATGCCCCGCTCCTCAGCGCCTGGAATGCCGCCTGGAATACGGGTAAAGTCATCACGACTTTTAAGTTTTTGACTTTCAAAATTGAAGCTACAGTGATCGGAGCCAATAGTTTGGAATGTTCCATTTACTAGGGCTTCCTTTAATGTCATTTGATCTACTTTAGTTCTAAGAGGTGGACTCATCACATATTTAGCGCCTTCATAATTGGGCAAGCTATATCGTGATTCATCAAGTACCAAATACTGTGGACATGTTTCGCAAGTCACTTTATGACCTAATGCGCGTTCTCGAAGGATTTCTTCTACCCCTTGCTTAGAACTTACATGCACAATATGTACTGGATACTCTAGAGAAGCGCCGATTGTACTAAATCGTTTAATTGATTCGGATTCAATCATAGCTGGTCTCGTAAGAGGATGATTACTTATATCTAATTCACCGCGCTTACGCTTATCAGCTACGAGTGCATCGATGAGATCACCAGTTTCACAGTGAGCTCCTACAAGTGCGCCTGTTGGTTTTATAGCTTCAATAGCGTCATAAATCTCACGGTCCGTTAAACGGAAGCCATAAGCTAAATATACCTTAAAGGATGATACACCAGCTTCAACCACTTTTGGGATTTCACTGGCCACAGTATCATTCATTTCTACAAGCTCCATATGGAATTTGTAGTCACAGGAGCAATGCCCTGCGGCACGCTCCTTATGAACCTCTAAGCCTTTACAAAGGGAGCCTTCCTCAGGAGAAGCAAAATTGATAATTGAAGTAGTCCCGCCAAGGATAGCAGCCTTTGTGCCACTATCAAAATCATCCGCAGTAGATGCTAAAGCATTAGTCATTTGGAAGTGTGTATGAGGATCTATAAATCCTGGAAATACATAGCAACCTTTTGCATCAATTACTTTAGCTCCTTCTGGAACAGGAACGTGTTCATCGATGGCGACAATTTTGTCGCCATCAATTAATAAATCTCCGGTAAGGATTCGATCAGTTAAGACCAATTCCCCTTGTTGTATGATAATCATGATACATAGTACACATGCTCTTTACAGAAGGCATGTACAACTCCTTTCAATTCTTCAGGTAATGCATCAATGTCACATACGGCTTCTTCACCTTTGAAGCGGTAACCACAGCTAGTGCCTGTGATGTAGAAACCATCATTTGTACTATCTGCTAAAGCTTCAGCATTGTGGAAGAATGTAATGCGATCCTTGTATGGTTGACAAGGTTCTACGCAATGACATGCACAGTTACCACACTCATTACAGCTTTGATCTACATGGACGATCAATTTAGCATCATTTACAGTAACGACTTCATTACATCTGTTAGGACATACGCGAACGCAAGCACCACACACTACGCGGCAGTGGTAGTCAGAGCTACGTGTACCAGGGAAGGATGGCATTGCTTCACGTTTTTTCTTCATTGCATCGCTTTTCTTAAATACTTTGTTTTCAGCGATGTCTTTAGCAAGTTCTGCGATAAGTTCTTTATGAACTTTTAATGCAGCGTTGTAATCAGTAGATTCAACTTCATCTGCCAAAGCTTTGAAAGTATTGTAACCTTCGCCTTGAAGAAGAATTGTACATACTGTTACAGGCCAGATACCACAATCAAAGATAGCTTTGATATTTTGTTTTACAGCACCACCGCTGTAAGACATTGGTAAACGTTCACCGAATTGAGCACTTAGAAGCTCTGCTACACCAATTGTTACAGGTAACAAGGATTTACCGGACATGTACATTTGCTCACCTGGCAACTCATTATTGTGAATTTGTACAGGGAATGTATTTGTCAATTTAACGCCAAAGATCTTATTGTGTTTTTCACCAAGAGCGATAAGACGTTCTAACATTGGAACAGCTTTATCGAATTGAAGGTCAACTTCGAATTGATGATCTTCAAAGTCAATATATTCAAAGCCAGCATTATCTAATAACTCTCTAATGCGTTTTGGACCTAACAATGTAGGGTTGCATTTCAAGTATAAATGAAGGCCTTTTTCACTGATGAGGTAAGAACAAATGGATTCGATTTCTTCAGCTGGGCAACCGTGCATTGTGGACAATGTAATTGCTTGGCAAAGTTCATCGCTGATAGAGTTGATGAAATCAGCATCAATATGTTCAAATTCATCTACATGATCAAGACACCATTGTTTACATGTATCCCACATAGGAGATTGAGATGCACTGCGCATTGTGTTGATGAATTTATCAACCATTGGGCTCTTAATACCAGCCAAGTTGTAACCAACACTCATGATGAACAAGAAGCCATCTGGATCGCCTAAACCTAATTCTTTAGAGATTAATTTTAATGCGAACCAAGCTTTGATGTATTCATCAGCAGCTTCATCACAGCTATATTCAGAAGACCATTCTACGTTGTAGGCTTCGTCTACAGAGTAGATACAAGGTCTAGGAATACCTAATTCTTCACCGTACATAATTTGTACAGTTTTCAATTCGATGCAACGAGCACCAGCTACATAAGATGCCACAATGTTTTGTGCCAACTGTGTATTAGGACCTGCTGCTGGACCTACAGGATTTTCAATGGATTTACCAAAGATAGATAAGCGTTGATCATGATTCGTACGATGAATTTTATTTACATTGTAAATACGATTATACATCTTGTACTCAGTCATAATGTGGTTCATCAAATTTCCGAAACTTACCGGATACATAATGTCACTCATAATGTCACACTCCTTTAAAGCGCTTGCGTTATGGGTTTAGTCGTTTCCATAAACCTTTAGATGTTGCTAAAACTTCGTTCATTACTTCAGCTTTGTCGATGCCTTGTAACTTACGATCGATCATACGTGGTACACCATCACTAATAGTTGTTACCACATACATACCATTAGCACCGAATAATAAGTGACCATTGATGTTATTTTCATCAAGTGGTGTTGGTGCTGCGTAATCAAGAACGATTACGTCAGCTGCGGCACCTTTTTTAAGGATGCCTACTGTAGTATCGAAGAATTCATTCGCCATTTTACGGTTGTTTTCAAATAGCATATGAGGAACTTCACCCCAGCCTACATATGGTTTATGTTGCTCATGTTTTACAAGGCAGTTTGCCACTTTGTAAGATTCGAGCATGTCATTTGTGTAACCATCTGTACCAAGACCAACTGTGATACCTGCACCTAATAGTTTCAAGATATCTGTTGTGCCTACTGCATTACCCATGTTACTTTCAGGGTTGTGTACAACCTTAGCTTGAGATTCTTTCAATAATTCTACATCTTGGTCTGTTACGTGTACGCAGTGACCTGCAATACTCTTAGGACCTAAAATGCCAGTCTCTACAAGTCGTCTAACAGGTGTCATGCCATATTTTTCTTTACTATCTGCCACATCTTCAGGGCCTTCTGCAACATGAACATGGTAACCTAATTTATCTTCATTGTGAGCTTTAACATAATCTAATGTTTCAGGGCTTAAAGTAAAGGATGCATGTAAGCCCATCATAGCAGCAAGTCTAGATGGATCTTGTTTCGCTTCTTTACCAAAGCGTACGTTTTCTGCAACAGCAGCTTTCATTTGATCTACGCCGTTGCGGTCAGAAACTTCATAGCATAAACAAGAACGAACGCCGAACTTTTTAGCTACATCAGCAATAACAGATAAGCTGTTATGAACTTCACCATAAGAAGCATGGTGGTCAAAAATAGTAGTTACACCATTTTCGATACAGCCTAAATATGTAAGTAATGCGCTTGCTTTTACATCAGGAGCCGTCAATTTATTATCTAAGTAGAACCAAAGTCCTTCCAAGATTTCACCGAAGTTAGTCGGTGCTGGACCTGGTAACGATAAGCCTCGTGCAAGAGCAGAGTAAATATGATGATGTGCATTGATAAAGCCTGGCATAATCAAGCCGCCGTGAGCGTCGATGATTTCTGCGTTTGCATAAGCTTTACATAACTCATCATATGTACCAATATCAACAATTTGAGTCCCGTCGATAGCAACAGCACCATCATAAATGATAGGTCTATCAGCGTCGCGAGTAATAACAGTACCTTTTCCTAAAATAATCATGTGGGCACCTCCTCAACAAAACGTTGAAATGCATACTTATTAATCTTTATATTATTATAATACGATACGTGTACCTGTTTTTCCTGCTATACCATCTTTAGATTTTTCTAATAATGTGATAATCGCAACACGGCCTTTTTGAGATGCAGCAAATGCAACAGCTGCTTCTACTTTAGGTTTCATAGAACCTTCGCCAAATTCGCCTGCTTCGATATATTCTTTAGCTTTTTCAACAGAGATTTCGTCTAACCATTGCTCTTTTTCTGTACCAAAGTTAATAGCAACTTTTTCAACAGCAGTTAAGATAACGAGTACATCAGCATCAATTTGTTGTGCCAATAAGCTACTAGTCCAGTCTTTGTCGATAACGGCTGCTGCACCATGAAGTTCATTGCCTTCTCTAGTTACAGGGATACCGCCACCACCACAAGCAACGATCAATTGTTTACCAACTAAACCTTTAATAGCTTCTAACTCGATGATTTCTTTAGGTGCTGGAGATGCTACCACGCGGCGATAGCCACGGCCAGAGTCTTCTTTTACCACGTAATCGTAGTTCTTTTCTGCGTATTCAGCTTCTTCCTTAGTCATGAAGTGCCCAATTGGTTTTGTAGGATTTTGGAAAGCTGGGTCATTTTGATCAACTAATACTTGTGTAACCATAGTCATAGTTGGTAAATGTTCTATACCACGATTTAGCAGTTCTTCATGAAGAGCATTTTGCAAGTCATAACCGATATAAGCTTGGCTCATTGCCACACATACGGATAATGGAGTATTTGGTTGGCCTTTTACTTCACGTGTCAACGCTGCCATCGCATTGTTGATCATGCCAATTTGAGGGCCATTACCATGAGTTACGACTACGTCGCAATCAGCTTCAACTAGGTCAACGATAGTTTTTGCTGTGCTTTTTACAGCAATTTTTTGTTCTGGAAGGGAATTACCTAACGCATTCCCGCCTAACGCTACTACAACTCTTTTTCTCATGTTATTCCTCATAACAAATTACAAATAATTAAGAATAAAAAGGAGCCATCAACACGGATGGCCCCTAAACTTTACTTTACGGTTGAACGCGGTCAGTTCCCTTCCGTTCTAATTCTTTTAAAGTTTCTACAGGATTTTTGAATTTACTTAAGAAGATCATAGCTGCAATAACATATGGTTTGTAGCTTGCTTCTTTGTAAAGAGGTACGCGGTAGCGATCAAATACTGTTGCGTCTACTTCGCCTTCTTCACAACTTACACCTGTAATATCTGCTGGTAAGCAATGTAAGTAAAGAGCTTTGCCGTCTTTAGTGAGACTCATCATCTCTTCAGTACAAGCCCAATCTTTATGTTTACCATTTTCTTCAAGAAGAACTTTTTCTAATGCTTTAATGCCTTCATGGTCATTTTCGCCGTACAATTTAGTACGTTTTTCCATTGCGCCAAATGGTGCCCAGCTCTTAGGATATACGATGTCAGCATCTTTGAAAGCATCTTTCATGTCGTTAGTTTTACGGAAGGAGCCGCCACAAGCCTCAGCTTGTTTTTTAGCGATTTCTTCAACTTCTGGCATTACTTCATAGCCTTCTGGATGTGCTAATACAACTTCCATGCCAAGACGAGTGAACAAACCAATAGCGCCTTGAGGTACGGATAAAGGTTTACCATAAGATGGGGAGTATGCCCAAGTCATAGCAAGTTTTTTACCTTTAAGGTTTTCAACACCGCCGAATTCTTTGATGATATGAGCTGCGTCAGCCATGATTTGTGTAGGATGGTCGATATCACATTGTAAGTTTACAAGTGTAGGGCGTTGTTCTAATACGCCGTCTTCGTGACCTTCTTTAACTGCATCGGATACTTCATGCATGTAAGCATTACCTTTACCGATGTACATGTCATCGCGGATACCGATAACGTCAGCCATGAAGGAGATCATGTTAGCTGTTTCACGAACTGTTTCGCCGTGAGCGATTTGGGATTTACCTTCATCCAAGTCTTGAACTTCTAAACCTAAAAGGTTACAAGCGGAAGCAAAGGAGAAGCGAGTTCTTGTGGAGTTATCACGGAATAAAGAAATGCCAAGGCCGCTGTCAAATACTTTAGTGGAGATATTGCGTTCTCTAAGAGCACGTAATGCATCAGCTACTGCCCAAACACCTTGTAATTCGTCATCAGATTTTTCCCAAGTTAAGAAGAAATCTTCGCCGTACATTTTGCTAACGTCTAATTTTTGTAAAGTTTCAATACTTTTATTGAAGTCTGTCATCTGTAAGTCCTCTCTTTCAATTCCCTAAAGGGCTACTTAGAATCTAACTTTATATGGTACCTCATCAAATGGTGAGGTACCATATGAAATTCTTAATAATTAACTATTTTCTAGTTATATCCGTTTAAAATAGATCTAATTCTGTTTATATGATATTAGTCTTTGCAGTATACGGATGGTAATAATGCATATACAGCTGCACATGTAACAAGGTCTTGTTTCCATGTAATTTCGTTAGGAGCATGTGCTTGAGCTTCTGCGCCAGGACCGAAGCCGATGCAAGGGATGCCGTTACGACCCATGATGGATACACCGTTAGTGGAGAATGTCCATTTATCAGTCAATGGGCGAGCTTTACGCATTTCAACTGTGTCTTCTGCACCGATACGTTCGTTGCCATACAAGCTAGTGTATGCTTCTTCCAAAGCTTCTGTTACTTTGTGATCTTTAGGAATTACCCAAGTTGGGAAGTAACATTCGATTGGATAAGTTAAACCAGTCCAGGATGGACGAGCATATTCGTACATAGATACTTTCGCACCATATTTTTGAACATGTGGTAATGCTTCGATTTCTGCCAAGCAGGATTGCCATGTTTCACCAGCAGTCATACGACGGTCCAAGGAAACGGCGCAGGAGTCAGCTACTGCACAACGGCTTGGGGAAGTGTAGAAGATTTGGGAAGTAGTTACAGTACCGCGACCTAAGAAGCGAGCTTCTTCGTAGTGGTCAGGGTTGAATTTAGGGTCAAGCATTTTTACAAGACCTTTAATTGCTGTGCTTTCATCAGCAGAGTTAGCATTCAAGTCACGGATGTCTTGAAGAATATCTGCCATTTTGTAGATAGCGTTGTCACCGCGTTCTGGAGCAGAACCGTGGCAAGATACGCCTTGTACGTCTACGCGGATTTCCATACGACCACGTTGGCCACGGTAGATACCGCCGTCAGTTGGTTCAGTGGATACTACGAATTCAGGACGGATATTGCGTTCTTTAATCATGTATTCCCAGCAAAGACCATCGCAGTCCTCTTCTTGAACTGTACCTACAACAAGTACGCGATATTTATCGTTAAGAAGGCCTAAATCTTTCATGATTTTAGCGCCGTATACAGCGGATACGATACCACCTAATTGGTCAGATACACCACGACCACCGATTTTTGTTTCATCTTCGAAACCTTCATATGGATCGAAGTTCCAGTTGTCACGGTTACCAATACCTACAGTATCAATATGAGCATCGAAAGCGATAAGAGTTTTACCAGTACCCATGTAACCTAGAATGTTACCCATTGGGTCTACTTCAACTTCGTCGAAGCCAAGATCTTTCATTTCTTTTTCAATGCGTTGAACGTGCTCTTTTTCTTCAGCACTTTCACCAGGGAACGCTACGATTTCACGTAAGAACTTTGTCATCGCTGGGCCATAAGTTGCCGCTGCTTGTTTAATTGCTTGTAAATCCATAATTAATGCCTCCTAACGATCTTCACCGTACCACATAATGTTTTTATATCTTTCAGGGTCTGTATCACCTTCAGTGGAGAAACAGAGTACCTTTGAAGACGCATCTAATTCTAACTCTTTGCGTAAGTCTTCATATTCTGGCATTGTCATAAGTGCCATTACTAGACCCAATGGAACCGCACCAGACTCACCAGTTGTAATTGGAGTATCGCCTTTAATTGGTGCACCACCAACGCGCATACCTAAACGTGCTACCCAGTCTGGAGCAGATACGAATACGTCTGCGTGGTTTCTTAAGATATCCCAAGAAACTGTATTTGGTTCGCCACATGCTAAGCCTGCCATGATTGTATCAAGGTCGCCTTCAACGATGCGAGGTTCCCCATCATCAGCTACAGCGCCTTTATACAAGCAAGCTGCTGCTTCAGCTTCTACAACAACCAATTTAGGTTTTTTAGCTGCATTGCTATATAAGTTAGTGAAGTAACCTACTACGGAACCAGCAAGAGAACCTACACCAGCTTGTACGAATACATGAGTTGGAACTTTGCAATTTTCAGCTTCTAATTGAGCTGCTGTTTCCATAGCCATTGTGCCATAGCCTTGCATGATCCAGTTTGGAATTTCTTCGTAACCTTCCCATGCTGTATCTTGAACTACAACACCGTTTGGAACTTCTTTAGATTTTTTAGTTGCTAGGCGTACACATTCATCGTAGTTGAATTCTTCGATTGTTACTGTAGCGCCTTCATTTTCAATTTGTTTTCTGCGGTATTCTGTGGAGCCTTTTGGCATGAATACTACAGATTTTTGACCTAATTTATTTGCAGCCCATGCTACGCCGCGACCGTGGTTACCATCAGTGGCAGTGAAGAATGTAGCTTGGCCGAATTCTTCTTTTAATTTTGCAGAAGTTAATACATCATATGGTACATCTTCAACATTTTTACCGGTTTGTTGAGCTACATATTTTGCCATTGCATAAGATCCGCCTAATACTTTGAAAGCATTTAGACCAAAGCGATAGGACTCATCTTTTACGAAGAGAGAATCAACACCGATATGAGATGCTAAATTCTTAAGAGAAACAAGTGGAGTTACCGTATATTGTGGGAAACTTTCGTGAAACGCTTTAGCTTTCTTGATTTCTCTAACATCCATAACCGACAAAAACTTGTCGCTAGATGGTGCCATCGTATTACGTTTCCACTGAATTCGTTCCATATTTGCCTCCTAGGATTCTTCCTTTACAGTATTTAAATCACTATAAAGGGTAAACTTAGAAATATTAAAATACTCTGCTATCTTCTCTGAAGATTTAGAGATAAGAAAAGCCCCTTTTTCATTTAAGTAGGTAATCGCTTTAAGTCGTTCCACCTTATTCATGAGTGGACCAGGTTTCCCCACTAAACGTTCTGCTTCTAGTAATAAATCATCTAACAGTTCTGACACGCTTGTAGTAATTTTTTCAACAGATCCAGCATCACCGTGACCTGTATTTACTAGACTATCCAAGGCCCGATGCATCATAACTAGCTCGGTTATGTCTTGGTTAATCCCTAGCAAGTAGGCTATGCGCCCCGTATCATCACGGATGTACATAGTAGATGATTTTAGTATTCGACCATCCTTAGTTTTTGTAAGGTAACCGAATCGACCTTCGCTACCGTCATCATGATTTAGTACATCTAAAACGGCATGAGATGGTCCATCGCCAACATGACGATTAGTTATGGTACCATTTTCAATATATACAAGTGATGTATCGATATCACGCTGCAAGTCGTGAATTAACACCTCACAAGAAGGCCCAAACTGAGCGGCCAACCCATGAGCTATCACCTGTAATCGCTCTAGTGTACTCATAAAATAACCTTCCTCTCATCGGTATTGGTTACTATTTTGTGGACTGAAAGCTTCAGCCTGCAAATTAATTAGTATGTTGAGATTCATTCTAACTAATTTTGTAGCAACCTAATTTTTTGTTAGGTTCCTTAACTTGATTATAGTTCTATGTACACAAAAATGCAACGACAATATGCATTAAAGTTATTTATAATTATACAAGCATATTCACCAACAGCGATGAACGCATATAAACATTGTGTTTTTCATCACATTATTTTCTAGTTATCATTTTTTTTGATAAGCAAAGGTGTAAATTTATCAAAAAACAAAAATAAGGAATTCTATAGAAATAATGCATATAGTTGATA
>NZ_CAKPTN010000036.1 GCF_934190855.1 uncultured Veillonella sp.
TATGTTGAAATGTTGTGGTTGCCAGACCAACTTCATTTTATCACTAGGAGGTTCTTTCCTTTTCTCTAAGAAATTTTACTGACCCCCAGTTTAACTGGGGGTTTAGTCATGCCTATTCGGCGTACAATCAAGAAAGCCCCTATCTAAAATTAGATAGGGGCCTTTTTCGTAGAGCTCATATTAAACTGTAATAAGTAGTGTACGACCTGTCGGTTTGTATTCAATAATTTCTACACCTGCCGTTTCTAGCATCCGTTTAGATGCTTTTACCTCTTTTGTATCCTTATAGAGATCATCGCGGTAGATAACTGCCTTAATACCACTTTGAATGATGGCTTTCGCACATTCATTGCAAGGGAATAATGTAACATAAATCTTAGAGCCCTCTAGAGAGCCTCCACGATAGTTTAGAATCGCATTGAGTTCGCTATGTACCGTATAGAAATATTTATTATCGTCTGCCGTGTCGCGTTCCCAAGTGAAATCATCATCACTACAGTTTAGAGGCATACCATTGTAACCAATGGATAAAATTTTATTGTCATTGCTAACAATACATGCACCAACTTGTGTATTTGGATCCTTAGAACGTTGTGCCGCTAAAATGGCAACGCCCATGAAGTATTCATCCCAAGAAATATAATCGATACGTTTTGCCATACTTACCTCACTTAAAAATAAGCCCCCTTCTACCTATGTAGTTGGGGGCTTACATGATTGAATAACTAGAATATCGTTATTTAAAAACGTTATTTAATATCATTATTTAACTACGATATTTACGAGTTTACCAGGTACATAAATAACTTTTACGATATTTTTACCTTCTGTAAACTCTTGAACACGGCTAGATTCTTTAGCCATTGTTTCTAATTCTTCTTTCGTAATATTTACGGAAACAGTAAGTTTATCGCGAACTTTACCATTTACTTGCAATACTACTTCTACTTCGTCTACTACGAGAGCAGATTCTTCGTATACAGGCCAGTTTTCAGTGTGAATAGATGTAGTTTCACCTAATTCATGCCACAACTCTTCTGTAATATGTGGAACAAATGGAGCTAATAGAAGCAATAAGGAGCGAGTCAATTCATTAGCTAACGCACTATTGATAGTCTCTGCTTTATCCTTATGAGCATACATAGCATTTACAAGTTCCATGATAGCGGAAATAGCTGTATTGAAGTTGAAGTTGTTATCGAGGTCTTCCGTAACTTTTTTAATAACGCGGTGTAACTCACGACGCAATGCAAATTCGTCTTTTGTAAGTTCACCAGTTACATTTTTCTTACCTTCTTCGTTGTACGCATCAACAATACGCCATACACGACCTAAGAAACGATAGGAACCTTCAACGCCTTGGTCGGACCAATCAAGGTCACGATCTACAGGAGCTGCGAATAGAATGAACAAGCGCGCCGTATCTGCACCATACGTATTGATAATTTCTTCAGGAGAAACTACATTACCTTTGGATTTAGACATTTTGCTGCCTTCTTTAAGTACCATGCCTTGTGTTAACAAGCCACGGAATGGTTCGTTAGCTTCGATAAGACCTAAATCGTGAATTACTTTCACAAAGAATCGAGAGTACAACAAGTGCAAGATAGCATGTTCAATACCACCGATATATTGGTCAACGTTCATCCAGTAGTTAGCGATTTTTTTATCGAATGGAGCTTGGTCATTTTTCGCATCTGTATAGCGCAAGAAGTACCAAGAGGAATCGATAAATGTATCCATTGTATCTGTTTCACGATGTGCTGGACCACCACATTTAGGACATGTAGTGTGCAAGAAGCTTTCAGATGTAGCCAATGGAGATACGGCACCAGATTCAAATTTAACATCCTCTGGCAAACGTACTGGCAACTCTTCTTCAGGAACTAGTTGTTCACCGCATGTTTCACAGTATACTACAGGAATTGGCACGCCCCAGTAACGTTGACGAGAAATCAACCAGTCACGAAGACGGAAGTTTACTTTACCTTCACCAATACCGCGCTCATTAAGTGCAGCGGTAATATTTTTACGAGCCTCTTCAGATGTTTGGCCGTTAAAATCACCAGAGTTAACGAGGATACCATCTTCATGGTACCATTCTTGCCATTTTTCAAGGCTATATTCTTCACCTTCACAAGCAACAACTTGTTTAATAGGCAAATCGTATTTATGAGCAAATTCCCAGTCACGTTCATCATGTGCAGGGGAACCCATTACAGCACCAGTACCATAGTCTACTAGTACATAGTTCGCAATCCATACTGGAACTTGTTCACCAGACATAGGATTTACTGCATAGGAACCTGTGAACATACCTTCTTTAGGTGTCTCTGTAGATGTACGATCGATGTCGCTCATATTGCGCATACGCGTAATGAAAGCTTCTAGTTCAGCTTTATTAGGTGCGTTCTCAATAAGGCGTTCTACATATGGATGTTCAGGAGCCAATACAACATAGCTTACGCCGTAAATCGTATCAACACGTGTTGTATATACAGATACACGTTCATTGATGGATGGAACCTCGAAGGAGAATTCTGTACCTTCAGAGCGGCCAATCCAGTTTTTTTGCATCAATTTAACGCGTTGTGGCCAGTGATCAAGAGTATCCAAATCAGTTAACAAGCGATCAGCATATTCAGTGATACGCAAGAACCATTGAGACAAATCTTTTTTCTCAACTGTGTTGTCACAACGCCAACAAGCGCCATCGATTACTTGTTCATTTGCCAATACAGTATGGCAAGTTTCACACCAGTTTACTTTAGCTTCTTTTTTGTATGCCAAGCCTTTTTTGTAGAACTGTTGGAAGAACCATTGCGTCCATTTATAGTAATCTTCTTTACAAGTCGCAACTTCACGGTCCCAGTCATAGGACAAGCCAAGTGCTTTTTGTTGTAGTTTCATATTCTCGATATTATCAAGAGTCCATGTTTTAGGTGCAATACCATGTTTGATAGCCGCATTTTCAGCAGGCATACCAAAGGAGTCCCAGCCCATTGGATGTAATACGTTGAAGCCCTTCATTTTTTTGAAGCGAGCTACTACGTCACCGATGGAATAGTTACGCACGTGACCCATGTGTAGGTTACCGGATGGGTACGGGAACATTTCTAATACATAGTATTTTTCTTTAGATTCATCATATTCTGTTTTAAATGTATGGTTATCATCCCAATACTTTTGCCACTTTTTCTCAATATCTTGGGCTACATATTTTTCATTCATGTAGGGGCCTCCTCATATGGTCAACCTCATTAGTTGCCGTTTTATAATCAATATTCTTATTTTACTACTTCAAGTAAAAGCAGTCAAACACTAGCGTTTTACTACTTGAACAGATTTAGTTAATTCATTTTGAGTAGTTGTATTTTCGACAGATCCATGACTCTTATAAGAAGCTTTGCTCTCCTTCACTTCTTGCGTATCACGTTCTTTTTGCGCTTTAGCCTCTTCTTTTAAACGCTTTTTCTCTGCCTTGGCTTCCTCAGCTAGACGTTTTTTCTCAGCTTTTGCTTGTTCAGCCTCTTCTTTAGCTTTACGTTTAGTAACTTCTTTTTCTTCTTTAGCCTTCCGTTTTGCTTCTGCTTTAGCAGCTTTAGCCTTTTCTTTTTCTTCTAAGCGCAATTTGTATTGTTCAAGCTTAGTTAAAGGTTTTGCTTCTTCTACTACTGGTTCAGAAACAACCGCTGTAGGAGATTTAGGAATACCACGGCCTAAGTCTTTGCCTTGAATCATAGCAATAGTAGATTCATCTTCAAAGCCTTTACGCCATGCTGCAAAACCACCGAGTTTCAATTCTTTTACAAGATCAAGTTTCAACCCTAAAGAAGTATTATCTTCAAACCAAATGCGGTCAGAGCCAGAACTTGTTGGGATAGATAGATAGTATAGTTTCAAACGATCATCCCAAGTCATTTTATCTTTGTGGTTTGCAAAGTAAGTGCCAGTATTCTTCATAGCCAATGTTTCGCCCTTAGCATAGCCGTTTGTGTCATGCCACAAGCGCATATAGAATGGTACACCAAGCACTAACTTATGAGACGGAACCTCAGAAAGCATTCTTTCAGTATGGTTACGAACCCATGGATAACTTGCTACAGGACCAGCTGTAGTACTCTTAGCCCAAGTTTCGTCATAGGCCATAAGAACTACATAATCTACGGAGTTAGCAAAAGCACTACGGTTATATACTAAGGACCATTCAGGACTATCAGAGTAACCTGTTACATCGATAGAAGTTTTAATATTATATTGATGTAAATGGTTGGACAAATACGCTACAAAAGCGGTTAAACGATCGCGGTCAGCATAGTCGATATTTTCAAAATCAAAGTTATAACCATCAAAACCATAAATGTAGGCATATTGAACGAGGTTATGAGCATATTTTTTCCATACTGATTGGTCCGCTAAAATGCCACTTGTAAAACCAGGATCAAATCGATTTGTAATCAATGGCCATACGTGGTACCCCTTACTTTTATAAGTATTCACATAGTCAATGCTTACATTCGGGCTAGCCTCAAGACCTAAACTATGCAATTTAAACCAGCTAGGGGAAATAATATTATCGCCACTTGTATTAAGTTTAGCTTGGTATGGAGTCCCTTCTGTCGGCCACGGATCAAAAGACCAAGACAATGGAGTTTGTAATGTATATGGAGCTTTCACCGTTGACACTTGTGGCGCAGGACCTAATGTTAATTGTCCATTAGTTTTTGTATAACTAACGCCAAGCATAGCTGGGTCAGACTCGATATCAACATAGGTAATACCATTTTGTTTAGTAATTGGTAATTTAACAGCCTCACCAACGGCAGCTGGATTTAATACAATCATATTACCTTGTAATTCTGTTTGAGGCACATACACCGTATATGCTGTTTTATATTGGTTTGCTTCGTAATGACGCGTTGTAGTAGCTAGAAATTGCTCCAACGGCACCAACACCTCTGCCTGTACGGCAGTCGTAGATAATGCAGACATTACTAAAGCTGTTAACGATTTTAAAATAGTAGATTTACGAATCATGTACTCTCCTAACTCTAGTTCCCATACTGGGATACAATATCAATCTCTATATTATACCATATTATATAGAGTTCATCTCTTTTCTTGCATGAAGGGTACATGTAATTTATAATTTAATTTATGTACTAATAAAAATTATCACATAAGGAGTTTTATATGCATCAATATTTATTTTTTATAGGGGACTTCCCTATTAGAGCCTACGGCGTTATGTTGGCCTTGGCTATCATCTGTGGCGCCTCTGTAGCGTACGTACTGTTAAAGAAAGATGGTCGCGGTTGGCATGAGCACATCATTGACTTCTCCATTACCGTTGCTGTAGCTGGTCTCATCGGTGCTCGCCTATGGGACGTATTCTTCTTTGACTGGGATTACTATGGCAACCATTTATTAGAAATCCCCTTCGTTTGGCAAGGTGGCATGGCCATCCAAGGCGGTGTCGTCTTAGGCACAATTGCTGGCTGGTGGTATCTTCGTAAAAACAATATCGACTTCTGGGCCTTTGCCGATCTATTTGCACCAGCATTGATCTTAGCTCAATCTGTAGGCCGTATGGCAAATCTTTTAAATGGCGATGCCTTCGGTCATCCTACGGGCGGTAATTATGGTATTATCTATCCTGAAAGTACTCTTGCATACCGCACCTACGGCAATCAACCATTATGGCCTGCCGAAGTGTGGGAAGGTCAGATTGATATTCTCATCTTTGTAGCCCTTCTATTATTCGGTTCCTTCAAACATGCTAAGGGCCAAGTATTTGTACTATACGCTATTCTCTACTCTACAGCACGTTTCTTCTTAGAATTCTTGCGTGGCGATTATGTAAATCTAACATTAGGCTTAAAATCTGCTCAAATGACTAGCCTTGTAGCAATCATTGTGGGCATCTGTGTATTTATCTATTTAGGCTATCTAGAAAAGAAAAATCAAGCAGTTGTAGTGGCTACAGAACCAACAACAAAAACTAAAAAACGCAAATAATAAATACAGAAATACGAAACAAAAAAGTCCTCCATTCATTAGTTTTACCTGTGAATGAAGGACTTTTTCTATTTAAATCTTAATCGACTTACTAATTTTCTAAATGCTATCGATTAAACTCTCTATTAATTATATTTTTTCTTTAACTTTTAAAGCATCCAGCTCTTCTAATGCGCGATTAGCAATTAATGCATTTTTCTCTTTTTTCTTACGTACTTTTGAAGGCCATGGATCCATAATGCCAAAGTTGACATTCATCGGTTGGAAATTAGAGCCTTCGTAGTTAGAAATATAGTGGCTAAGAGAACCAATAGCCGTCGTTTTAGGGAAGTCAATAAATGAACGTTCCTCTAAATAACGTTCTACTTGAAGACCTACCATGAGGCCACTGGCAGCAGATTCTAAATAGCCTTCTACGCCTGTCATTTGACCAGCAAAGAATAGACGTGGTTCCTTTTTAAGTTGGAATGCATGATTCAATAACTCAGGAGAATTAATATAGGTATTGCGATGCATGACACCATAACGGATAAATTCAGCATTTTCAAGACCTGGAATCATACCGAATACACGCTTTTGTTCGCCCCATTTTAAATGAGTTTGGAAGCCTACCAAGTTAAACATGGTACCTTCTTTATTTTCCTTACGCAATTGTACTACTGCATAAGACTCCTCATTGGTACGTTTATCCACTAAGCCAACTGGTTTTAGTGGACCATAGCGCAATGTATCTTCTCCACGGCTCGCCATAATCTCTACAGGCATACAACCTTCAAAGTAGATTTCCTTTTCAAAATCCTTTGGCTGCACAGCTTCAGCTGTAGTAAGCTCATACCAGAATGCTTTGTATTCCTCTTCTGTCATAGGACAGTTAAGGTAATCAGCATCGCCTTTGTCATAACGAGAAGCGGCAAATACTTTATCGTAATTCAAAGATTCTGCCGTAACGATAGGTGCTGCTGCATCGTAGAAATAAAAGCCAGTTTCACCAGTTAAGGCTTTAATCTTATCCCCTAATGCTTCAGACGTGAGGGGACCAGAAGCAAAGATAACAGTACCTTCGGCAGGTATATCAGTTACCTCTTCGTGATGAACTGTAATATTAGGATGACCTTTTACCTTCTTCGTCACCATTTCACTAAATAAATGACGATCAACGGCCAAGGCACCACCGGCAGGTACAGCAGTTGCGTCAGCACATTCCATAATAAGGGAGCCTAAACGACGCATTTCTTCTTTTAAAAGACCTACTGCATTTTCAATATTGCCAGCTCGCAATGAGTTACTACATACGAGCTCTGCAAATTGATCTGTTTGGTGCGCAGGAGAACTCTTTACAGGGCGCATTTCATATAAGTCTACATGAATGCCACGGTTAGCGAGTTGCCAAGCCGCCTCAGAACCTGCTAGGCCCGCACCAATAACAATAACATTTTTATTATTCACCTATTGTTTCCTCTTTTTTAGCTTTGCTAGATTTTTTAGATTTCTTAGACTCTTTAGTTTTTTTAGATTCTTTTACAGTTTCTTCACTAGCTTCACTCTTTTTCTTTCTTGTTTTCTTTGGTGGTCTAGTTGGACATGTTTCATTGGAACAGAACTTTTTAGTTGTACCGTTTTTATATGTATTTTCAACCATAATAGAACCACATGTATCACAGAATTCATGGGTTGGTTTATCCCATAATGTAAAGTCACATTGTGGGTATCGATTACAGCCGTAGAACAAACGACCACGACGAGACTTACGCTCTACGATTTCCCCTTCCTTACATTTAGGACAAGTTACACCTGTACCTACCGTAATAGGTTTAGTATTTTTACACTCTGGGAAGTTAGAACATGCAAGGAACTTGCCGTAGCGACCAAATTTATATACCATTGGGCTATTACAAAGTTCACAGGTCTCGTCACTTTCCATAGATGCAATTTCAATTCGATCTACATCGCTCGCATCTTCTAACTCTTTCGCAAATACCTCGTAGAAGTCAGATAATACTTTTACATACGTATCCTTGCCAGATGCAATAGCATCAAGCTCTTCTTCAAGATCTCGCGTAAAGCCAGTGTTGATGATTTTTTCAAAGTACGCTATCAAGAAGTCTACTACTACAAAGCCTAACTCTGTAGGAACAAATTGTTTATTCGTATTCTCCACATAGTTACGACTAACGATAGTATCTAGAATTGGTGCATACGTACTAGGACGACCAATACCAAGTTCCTCTAGCGTTTTGATGAGGCTCGCCTCGGAGTAACGTGGAGGTGGTTGCGTGAAATGTTGTTCCGGCAATACCTCTACCGTATGGGCTGCATCATTCTTTTTAAGGGCAGGCAGTTGAGGTGCATCCTCTTTTTTCGTATCTTCATAAACAGCACTAAAGCCAGGGAAGATAACACGAGAGCCCGTCGCTTTAAATGTATAATCATCTTGAACGGTCAACTCAATCGTTGTAGATTCATTTTGTTGTGGTGCCATTTGGCTCGCCATAAAACGATTCCAAATCAACGTATAAAGCTTAAGCTCATCACGACTTAAGAACGGCTCAACCATTTTAGGTGTTAACTCGAGAGATGTAGGACGAATCGCCTCATGCGCATCTTGAGCAGAACCTTTAGAGCCGTACACATTTGGTTTAGATGGATAATAATCTTCCCCATAATTACGAATAATAAAGTCCTTAGCCGTTTCTTGCATCTCTTTAGATATACGCGTAGAGTCTGTACGCATGTACGTAATCAAACCTACGTGGCCATAAGAACCAATTTCAAGACCTTCGTAAAGATGTTGGGCAATCATCATGGTACGCTTCGCACCAAAGTTCAATTTACGCACCCCATCTTGTTGCAACGTAGACGTTGTAAACGGAGGTGCCGCTTTACGAGAACGCTTACGCTTTTCAATATTTGTCACTACTGCATCGGCTCCGCCAATAGCATCTACTACGGCTTGTGCTTCACTTTCAGTAGTAATATCGATTTTCTCGCCTTTAATATGAGTCAATTCCGCTGTGAAAGCCTCTTTTTTAGGCGTTTCAAAATTGCCTTCAATGGTCCAGTATTCTTGTGGCACGAAAGCTTGAATTTCGCGCTCTCTTTCACAGATAAGTCGAACTGCAACAGATTGTACGCGACCCGCACTAAGGCCTTTGCAAACCTTTTTCCATAATAAAGGACTCAATTTATAGCCTACGATACGGTCTAATACACGGCGTGCTTGTTGCGCATCTACCATGTTCATATCGATAGTACGAGGAGATTCTAAAGCCTCTGCTACAGCATTTTTAGTAATCTCATTGAACGTAATACGGCACGTAGATTTAGGATCCACATTAAGAATATACGCTAAATGCCAAGAAATAGCTTCCCCTTCGCGGTCAGGGTCAGTTGCGAGCAATACAGCGCTGCTTTCATCGGCATAGGAAACGAGTTCATCAATAACCTTTTTACGAGTAACCAAGTTGCTATAACGGGGCGTAAAATCATGTTCGATATCGATGCCCATTTGAGACTTTGGCAAATCTCGTAAGTGGCCCATACTCGCCTTTACGACGTAGTTAGGACCTAAGAATTTTTCAATTGTTTTAGATTTAGCAGGAGACTCTACGATAACCAATACTTTGCCATCAGGATTATATACGCGTGGTTCACGTTGCTCTGGTGGCATGGAGGTTTGCAATACGGATTTATCACGTACGATACCCATTGGAGTAAGGGCTTCTTTAGCAACCTTACGCTTTATGGTAGTATTTTCTTTCTTAGTACTTTTCTTTTTAGTATCTTTACTAGTACTAGCTGCTTTTGGCTCGCCAATAACGATAGATCGTTTAATGGACAAGTATATCACTCCTAGTCATATTAATATAGCCTCTCGGCGGATGATTCTCTATAGCCCCTTCCATTTCTAACTCAAGTAATAAGGGCTGCAGTTGTTGTAATGGAATAGAGGTCGCTTTCAAAATATCACTAACCGTGATACATCGATCATGAGGTATTTCGCTCAAGATTAGACTCCTATCCACATTAAAGCTTAACATAGAGAGCCCTTGTGTATCAACACCTTGACTATGATTCCCTATTTGATTACTATCTTTTACACCCAAAGTATCTCTTTTATTTGGTGGTGAAAGTTTTTCTTTATTACTAAACATTTCTCGCAAGGTTAAATGATATTCCTTAACGATGTCCTCATAACCAGTTAATACAAAGGCTCCATTACGCATAAGGTATTTATTACCATCCGCCGTATGATCTAATAAATTACAAGGCACCACAAATACATCTCGCCCCTCGCTAACAGCCATATCTGCTGTGATGAGAGAACCACTACTTGCTTTTGCCTCTACTACGATTACGCCTCTACTAAGGCCGCTAATTATACGATTACGAGCAGGGAAATGTTTAGCCGATGGTGGCGTACCAGGTGGGTATTCCGATAAAAGCAAACCATTGTTTTGTAAGATGCGGTCAAATAATTTTGAATTCTCTCGTGGATACGCTATATCTAGGCCACACCCCATGACTACAATTCCGTATCCCTGACTCGCCAATAACCCTTCATGACCATGAGCGTCGATACCTCGTGCGCCACCACTGACAATAATAGTACTGTATTTACCGAGTTCTTTACCAAGCATTCTCGCTACATTGCGTCCGTACAACGAACAACGCCGTGCTCCCACAAGGGCAATGCGGTTTAACCGTTTGTCTAAAAGGGCTCTATTCCCCCTCATAAACAATATAGCGGGCGGATTATAGATATGATTTAAAATAGATGGAAAATCTTTATCTAAAAAGGTAGTAAAATCCATCTTATATTCGTCTATTTTATGAATAATATAATCTAACCTTTCATCTTTAGCCGATGATGCTATAGCTCGTTTATCAGAGGCAGAAATATGTGTATAAGGCTTTAATTTTTCAACCTTCTTAACGGCTTGCCAAGCATCATAAGGGGACCCAAAATCCTCTATAAAACGCCGTACATGTGTGGCTCCCACATTATATAAACTTTGCAAGCCTGCAATATAAATATTATCATCGTATCTAGTCATCTCTACACCTATTTACCTGTTCTAAACAACATGGCCTCAGAAATATGATGTGGCTCTACTTGTGGATTTCCCTCAAGGTCTGCTATGGTACGAGCCACCTTTAATATGCGATCAAAGGCCCTTCCACTTAAATGGAAATGGTCAAATATATTGCCTAATACACTCCAGGCCTTATCCGTAATATTACATAGCTCGCTTATGGCCTTGTGAGGTACAGCTCCATTAGAGTTAAACTCTAAACCTTCATAACGTTTCTGTTGTAAAAGAGTTGCTAAAATAACTTGCTCTCTCATACTTTCACTTGTCATAGTAGACGTCGAATTATCTAATAATTGTTCTAACGTAGGCCTTTCAACGGGAATGTGTAAATCAATTCGGTCCATAATAGGACCAGACAAGCGTTGCTGATAGTTTTTGACCATCGTTTCAGAACATATGCATTCCTTATGTGGATCATGGTAGTAACCACATGGACATGGATTGGCCGCCAGAATACAAATAAAATTGGCAGGATATATATAATTACCTTGAGACCTATTGATAGTAATTGTGCGAGACTCTAAGGGCTGCCTTAGGGCGTCAATAACTTGACGCTGAAACTCTGGTGCCTCATCCATGAATAAAACACCGCAATGAGCAAGTGTGACCTCCCCAGGACGACCCTGTATACCTCCGCCCATCATACTCGCTAACGTCGCCGTATGATGAGGATGCCTAAAAGGCCTAGCTGTAACAAGTCCCTTATCACCGAGTAAACCGATCACATCTTGTATACGGCTTACCTCAACCATCTCATTCCAAGTCATAGGTGGCAATATGGTCGGTAATCGTTCAGCCATCATCGTTTTACCACCACCAGGAGGACCTATCATAATACAATGATGATGCCCTGCAGCACTGATCAGCATAGCCCGTTTACCTAACTCTTGACCTTGTACATCGCCAAAATCTACACCATACGTATTATTGTTTAAATTACTAATTTCATCCGTTAGTATCTTATTTTTTGAGAAATTTGAAATGGATTTAGACTTAGTTTGGCCTTCTAAAACTGTAATAATATCCTCTAATGATGATTCACCATAAATAGTTAGATTTGGAATAGCTTTTAAAGTATTTCCATTTTCTACGCTTGTATATATAGTGGAGTAATTAGCCTCTAATCCTGCCAATGACATCGCCAAGGTTCCAAAGGTCGGTAGCAGTGAACCATCTAAGGCTAGCTCTCCCATAAATAAACTATTATCTAATAAAGCTGAGATTTTAGTTTTACGCCCCTTTATTTGCCCCGATGCGAACAGAACCCCTAACGCGATAGCTAAATCGAGTCCTGCACTACTTTTACGAATTGTAGCAGGTGCTAGATTTACTACGATACGTCTCATAGGGAATTCATAGCCACTATTTTTTATAGCAGCCCTCACCCTTTCGCGCGCTTCCTTTACTGACTGATTCGGCAGACCTACGATATCAAAGACAGGTAAACCTTGCGATATATCGACCTCTACCGTAATAATGCATCCATCTATGCCATGTAAGGTGGCTCCATATAGTTTTGCATACATAAGAAACCTCACTAAAAGCACTGCGGCAAATAATGGATAGAACTTTGAAAGTCCTCGTGAAGATACACCTCTATTACATCAAAGGATATTTCCTTCCAGTGTCGTTTCTTTTGATGTAAATCATATAAAAATAACATGGCAGCTCGTTTAATATGCTTTTGTTTCTTTTTAGTGACCGCCTCACGTGCTAATCCATGTTGCATGCCACGACGGGCTTTAATTTCAATAAAGTGATACACTAAATCACGTTTCGCAATGATATCAATTTCGCCTAATCTCGTTCGATAATTTGTATCTACTACGGTAAGACCTAGCTTTTCAATATACTGAGTAGCAACGCGTTCTCCCCATTTACCAAGCTCTTTAGAGTCAAGTTCATTAAAGGCTTTACCTGTACTGATCGTTTTCATATATACCTCCTCATTAAATATGTCAGCTACAATAACTCACAGATTTATAACATTAAAAATATCTCTAAACTTTCAACAGGTAATACTTACTTGTAGCGTAGAATATGGAGGTTATAAAAGTAAATACAAAAGAGGTTCCTAATAGTCACATAGGTGACCAATAG